>NZ_JAPWCA010000007.1:0-93700 GCF_041433725.1 Gemella sp. 27098_8_155 | reverse complement strand
CATACTCGAAAAGGTTAAAAGAAGAACGTATTTACCAAAGTATGTCTAGAAAAGCAAATTGTTTGGATAATTCGATAATGGAGAATTTCTTCGGAATATTAAAACAAGAGATATACTATGGAACAACATATAATAGTTATAGGGAACTGAAATTAGCTATTGAAAAATATATAAAATACTATAATGAAGAGAGAATAAAAGAGAAACTAGGATGGTTAAGTCCTAAGCAATATAGAATAGAACATATGACTGTATAAATATAAAAAAGATAGCGTAGCAGTCATTATAACTACTACGCTATCCTAAGTCTAACTTTTTGGGGTCAGATCAAAATGCGCTAAGCCTTATTTTTTATTTAGACTAAATTTTCTCTAAAAATTCTTCTACTTCTTTTTGAGTTTTAGCTAGTCTTGATACAAAGCGACTAACTTCTACATTATTTTTGTAACCTACAAAAGAAGGAATACCAAAAATATCAAGAGCTTGAGCTATTTCTGGATAATCATCACGATTAACGTAGATAAATTTTATTTCAGGAAACTTGTTTATCGTTTCTTCTAAGTAATGGTCTAACATGATGCAATCTGGACACCACGTTGCAGAAAATACAAAGACAATTTTTTCATTTTCTTCTTTTAATACTTTGAATTGTTCTATAGAATTTAATTTTTCTATATAATTAAACATATAATCACCTCATTTATGACTAAGATTATATCACAAAAATTAATTGTTAGCATGGAGAATGCTTAGTTTTTAATTTTCAGTTTATATTTTCATTTTCAATTTTGATTACAAATGTAAGCAAATATATTGAATTTAATTGTTAAATGTTGCATAATATGTGATATAGAGATTAGATTTATGTGATATAATTATTTATATAAATACTAAACTTTTATTGATAAAAGCTATACAATATTATAGAGGTGAAAACATGGCAAAACATTATGATTATATTGCGATTGGTGGAGGAAGCGGAGGAATAGCTTCAATTAACCGAGCTGCAATGTACGGTATAAAAGGATTGTTAATCGAAGGAAATGAATTAGGTGGGACATGTGTAAATGTTGGATGTGTTCCTAAAAAAGTTATGTGGCATGCGTCACAAATATCTGAGAGTTTAAAATTATATGCTAATGACTATGGATTTAGTTTTGAAAATTTAGAATTTGATTTTTCAAAATTAATAGGTAATCGTTCTGCATATATTGATAGAATTCATGGTTCTTATGAGCGTGGATTAAATAATAACAAAGTAGATTTAGTAAGAGGATATGCTAAGTTCGTTAACAAAAATACAGTTGAAGTTAATGGAGAACAGTATACTGCTGATCATATTTTAATAGCAACTGGTGGACAACCAACTATTCCTAATGTTGAGGGAGCTGAGTATGGTGTTACATCTAATGAAGTTTTTGCATTAAAACAATTACCAAAACGTATTGCAGTAGTAGGTGCCGGATATATTGCGGTTGAACTTGCTGGAGTATTCCACGGTCTTGGTGTTGATACTCACTTATTTGTACGACGTGATCGTCCTTTAAGAACTTTTGACAGAGATATAGTAGATACTTTAGTAAAAGTTATAAATGAAGAAGGTCCAACTCTTCACACAAATGCTATTCCTAAAAAAGTTGTGAAAAATGGTGATGACAGCGTTACTTTAGTACTTGAAGATGGACGCGAAACAACAGTTGATCTTTTAATTTGGGCAATCGGTAGAAAACCATTATCTGAAAATCTTAATTTAGAAGCTGCAGGTGTGGAAGTAGATGAGCGTGGATTTATTCCTACAGATAAATTCCAAAATACTAATGTAGAAGGAATTTATGCAGTAGGTGATGTAACAGGGCGCTTAGCGTTAACTCCAGTTGCAGTTGCAGCAGGACGTAGATTATCAGAAAGATTATTTAATAATAAACCTGAAGAGCACTTAGATTACACTAACGTTGCTACAGTAGTATTCTCACACCCAGCGATTGGTTCTATTGGATATACAGAAGAGCAAGCTATTAAAGAATTTGGTGAAGAAAATATTAAAGTTTATAAATCTTCATTTACTCCAATGTATTCAGCAATAACTAGTCACAGACAACCATGTTTTATGAAACTTATTACTCTTGGTGAAGAGGAGAAAGTTGTAGGATTACATGGGATTGGTTATGGTGTGGATGAAATGATTCAAGGATTTGCTGTTGCTATTAAAATGGGAGCAACAAAACGTGATTTCGATAACACAGTAGCGATCCACCCAACTGGTTCTGAAGAATTTGTAACAATGAGATAATTTTATAAAAAATGATTGGCCTTTTCCTAGGTCAATCATTTTTTTCTTGACATTCTTTTTTTATAGGAGTATTCTGAGGGTGGGAGAGGATAATAATGAAAAAATTTTTAAAAACAATAATTATTGCAATATTAACTGTATCGATTGCAACAGGTTGTGTGAGATTCAGTAAAGAGGATAAAGAAACTAATACTCCAAAAGAATCTTCTAATAAAGTCTTTAGTGAATGGATTGGGAAGAAAGGGATAGATAGTATTAAAATTAATGCATTGAAAAATAATGTTAAAATTTATTATCATAACAATGAAACGATTTTAATAAAAGGAAATTTCAAAGGAAATTATAAATATTTTACAGATAATAATTTATTAGATATTACTGCTTCTGCAGAGGAGTCAGGTGAGAATGAACTTACTGTATATCTTCCTAAAAAAATGTATAAAAGTATTACTATAGAGAACAAAGATGCAACTTCAAAAATCTTTGATGTAAATGTAGAAAGTTTAATTATTAATAGTAATGACGAGGTTGTAGTTGATGGAGCTGAGATAGGTAATCTTAAAATCGCTACTGATAACAAGAAGGTACAAATAACAAAGGATATTATAAATAAAGCGATTATTGAAACTAAAAATAATACAAAAATTATAGTAGACCAAACAAAGGTAAATACTATGAATATGCTAACAGAATCTGGAGATATTTTTGCAAAAATTAAAGGAAATAAACAAGATTATCAAATTAATTATAGTAAAAATACAGCTGACTCTAAAGATAAACAAATAACAGCAGTTTCAGATAAAGGAAAAATTGAAATTAGCTTTATTTAGATTAGATAACGAATTTTTCAAAATAAAAAAAGAAGAGGTGGATATTTAATATATCCATCTCTTATAATTTTAAAATTTCCCATTTTTTATGAAATTTTCTAGTTTTCTTCTATCATTGTCACTCATGCGGATATGTCTATTTTTTAATTCACGAGAATTGTGATTTTTTGTTATTTTAGAAACACTTTGTTTTCTATCTTTTAATTCTTTTATAAACATGTGACAATCTCGCAAAATTGCTCCGTAGCCAAGAGTGGTGTCGCGTTCGTCATGATCGTCACTTACTACTATAATATCTATAAAGTGATCGATTCTTAATTCTCGAGTTTTTCTTTCTATCCATTGGTCAGCCCTTTCACCAGTTTTTGTATAAACAATAGTAATAGGTGGTTCTTCTTTAATGTATTCTTTTGAACGTGTTAGATAAGCGTCAAATACGCAGTAAACGATATAGTTATTTCCACCTGCATATTCACGAAGCATATCAATTAGAATGTCTCGTTCGGTAGGAAAGGTAGAGCTTTTTATTAAGTCATATTCTTTCATACGAAAAAGTAAATTATAACCGTCAATAAATAAATATTGTTTTTTCATAAAAAGTCCTCCTTTGATAATTTAATTAATTTCTTTCCTCATATCTACATGCTCAATGCCTGCATCTAAATATATTATGTCATTAACTCGATTATAACCTAATGATTTATAGAAGTTTTCGGCTTGTATTTGAGCACTAAGTTCGATAATTATTTTTCTTTTTAAAATTTGCTGTGCGATATTTTCGCATCCAATAATAAGTTCACGTCCAATTCCTTGACCGCGGTATTCTTTATCAATAACAACGCGTCCAATGTGAATAACGTCTTTATCAAGATCTATAAGTCGTGCAACTCCGATAAGTTTATTGTTATCAAAGAATCCAACATGAACCGTATTTTCGCTATTATCTTTTTCATCAAATTCAAGTTCCATTGGAACTTTTTGTTCTTTAACGAATACTTCAATACGAAGAGCAAAACCAAGGTTAAGCTCTTCTTTAGATTTTAATATTTTAATCATTAGACTTAATTCTTTCGTACATTATTATACCAGCTGCTACAGAAGCGTTTAAGCTTTGGATTTTTCCTAACATTGGTAGGTGATATAAGAAATCACATTCGTTAGTAACAACTTTACTCATACCTTCACCTTCGTTACCGATTACGATAGCTAAAGGTACATCTTTTGCAATTTTTGTGTAATCTTCAGAACGTTCTGCTAATGTTGTTCCTGCAATCCAGAATCCTTTTTCTTTTAATTTTTTAATAGCATCAGTTAGGTTTGATACACGGATAACAGGCATGTGTTCAATTGCTCCGGCAGAAGCTTTAACTGCAGTTTGGCTAACTACAGCGGCACGACGTTTAGGAATTATTATTGCTTTAACACCACTTGCTTCAGCAGTTCGAATTATCGCACCTAGGTTATGTGGATCTTCAATATGGTCTAAAATAAGTAGGGTAGTATCCTTATTAATTTCTAAGTTATTTACTACTTCATCAAGTTCAAAGTAAGAGTATGGCGCAACATAGGCGATAACTCCTTGGTGACGTTCAGTAGTTGAATTGTCTAGTTTACGTTTTGGAACTTCTTGACAAATGATTTTTTTCTCATTAGCAATAGCAAAAATAGATTTTAATCTTCCTTTTTCAATCCCCTCTTGGAATAGAATTTTATTAATTTCACGTCCTGATTTAATTGCTTCAAGTATAGCGTTACGACCAGCAATTACTTCTTTATCCAAATCAATTTCAGCAGTTTGAACTTGAGGTTTTTGTCCTTTATTTTTTAGTCTTAATTCTTTATAGTGTTTATTGTTTTTCTTCATATAATTTTATTATGTAGTTAAACATTTCCTCCAATCTTTCGAAGTTTTTTTCTAAATATAAATAACCGAATACAGCCTCTAAACCAGTAGCTAGTTTATATTCCATAATACTAGCATTTTTTGCTTTAGAGTTATTTTTTTGATTTTTTGCACGGTTATAAATTTTTTCTTCTTGTTCTGTCAAAATACTATTGTTTAGTATGTTTTCCATAAAACTTGCTTGAGCTCTAGCAGATACGATTGTAGAAACTGTTTTGTGAAGATCATTTATTTTTCCTAAATGATTTTTCATAACATATTCTCTACTCATTATATCGTAAATACTATCTCCAATATAGGCAAGAGTTAAAGCTTGCATTTGATTTGGATTAGCGAAGTTTTTTTCAGTAAATTTAAATGTTATATTTTTTTCCATCGTACACCTTGTTTTGTATCTTCTAGGATAATTCCTTGTTCTTTTAAGTCATCTCGGATTTTATCAGCTAAAGCGAAATCACGGTTTTTACGAGCGGCTTCACGTTCAGCTATTAAGCTTTCAATATGTTCACTATCAAGAGTGTTATCTTCTTTTACATTTATTCCTAGAATTGAACTATACGTTTCGAATGCAGCATTGATTAGTTCTAATGTTTCTTTGTTAACAGCTTCTTTTGCTGTATATGAGTTTGAAATTCTTACAATTTCATACCATGAAGAAAGGGCGTTTGCTGTATTGAAATCATCTTGCATATATTCTTCAAATTTATTTAGTTCTTCTGTAATTAATGCTACAACTTCTGTATCTAATTTTTCTTCAGTCATTTCGTTATTTAATCTGAATTGTAGATTTTGATAAGAAGTTTTAATTTTTTCGAAGTTTGTTTTTGCTAATTCAATATTTTCTAATGTGTAGTTAATTGGTGTTCTATAGTGAACTGTCAACATGAATAAACGAAGTACCATAGGGTCTATTTCGGCGATAATATCTTTTACTAAACGGAAATTCCCTAAACTTTTACTCATTTTAACATTATCAATATTTATAAATGCATTGTGCATCCAATAATTACTAAATGGTGCATGGTTATGACATTCTGATTGTGCAATTTCATTTTCGTGATGAGGGAATGTTAAGTCTTGTCCACCAGCGTGGATATCGATTGTTTTGCCCAGTGTTTCTTTAGCCATAACAGAACATTCAATGTGCCAACCTGGACGACCTTCTCCAAATGGACTATCCCATTTTACTTCACCTGGCTTAGCTTTTTTCCATAGTGCAAAATCTAGTGGATCTTCCTTGTGTTCTCCAACTTCGATTCGAGCACCACTAATTAAATCATCGATAGATTGTTTACTTAATTTTCCGTAGTCTTCTTTTTTACGAGTTCTGAAATAAACATCACCGTCTGCTTCATAGGCATATCCTTCTTCAACTAATTTAGCTATGAATTTGATTATTTCTTGCATATATTCTGTAACTCGAGGATTTTTCGTTGCTCTTTTACATCCTAATGCATCGTAATCCTTAAAGAAGGCATTGATGTACTTATCTGTAAGTTCACTAGTAGAAATTCCTTCTTCATTACTTGCTTTAATAATCTTGTCGTCAACATCAGTAAAGTTAGAGATGAAATCTACTTCATATCCACTGTGTTCTAAATATTTTCGTACAACATCAAAGACTATAATAGGACGTGCATTACCGATATGAATATAATTATATACAGTTGGTCCACAAACATACATTCGTACTTTATTTTCTTCTATTGTTTTTAAAATTTCTTTTTGTTTTGTCAATGTATTATAGAGTTTAATCATAAATAGCTCCTTTTTAATTGGGGGCAAATATGTAAGTGATGTACTCCCAAAATTCTCAATTTTTTAATAATTAGAAAAATCTATTACTTAAATTTTAACACAAAATGTTGATAAAATGAATTATTTATTAATATTTCATTAGAGATAGTTGATTTTTAATTGTTTTAAAATTTAATTTGTATTAAAATATATAGTGGATAAAAAATAAAGGATAAGGATAACATGAAATTATCGGATACGATTTATACGACTGATCAACATAAGCAATCAAAAGACATATTTTTAATAATACTAGGAACAGTATTATTCTCAATTTATGCTGGATTGTTAATACCTGTTAATAATATTGGAGCAGGTGGTGCATTAGGATTAAGTTTAGTAATTAATAAAATAACTGGGATAAAAATAGGGACAGCACAATTTGTTTTAAATGTTCCATTATTTTATTTAGGTTATAAATATATAGGAAGAAAATTTGTAATACTAACAGGATTAGTGATTAGTATTTCATCATTTTTAATTAATAATTTACCTAAGATAATAACTCCTGTTAACCTTGGAGATTCGCTTGTAGCAGCAATCTTCTGTGGAATTATTTCGGGATTAGCCATGTGTTGTCTGTTGGTTGCTGGAGCTTCAACTGGTGGAACGGATATAACAGGTAAGTTTATTACTAAGCAGTTCAAATATAATTTACCAACAGTTTTTTTAATACAAGATATAACAATATATATAATAGTGTGGATATTTTTTGATATTAAATATGTAATGTATGCACTTGTAATGAGTTTTGTACGTAATCAAACGATGAAAGGTGTTCAAAAATTCTTTTCAGCATATATACAATGTACAATAATTTGTAGTAATCCGGAAAAAATGGTAGAACTGATAAATACTACCTTGCATAGAGGTTCTACAATAATGGATGTTGAAGGTGGATATTCTCACAAGAAAAAAAGAATGATTATCGTGGTTATTCAACAAAATGAGATGCATCTTTTAAGACAATTAGTAGCAAAAAATTGTCCAGAAGCATTTATTACAGTAACTGCGGTTAATACTATAGTTGGTAACTTTAAAGAACACTCATATAGGTTATAAGATAAATAAAATTACGGTTTGAAAACAGTTGTTTTTGAGCCGTATTTATTATAAATTAGTGGAGAATTTATTGAAAATAAAGAAAAGTTAAAAAGGGGAAATAAGTTGATAATTGACCATATTTGATATATAATAACAAGTGAAAAGAAAATTAGGAGGTAAGAAAATGAATTTAATTCCTACAGTAATTGAGCAAACTTCTCAAGGAGAAAGAGCTTATGATATTTATTCAAGATTATTAAAAGATAGAATCATTATTTTAGGATCGGATGTTAATGACCAAGTAGCTAATTCAATAACAAGTCAACTTTTATTTTTAGAAGCACAAGATAGTGAAAAGGATATCTACTTTTACATAAATTCACCAGGGGGAAGTGTAACGGCTGGATTTGCAATTTACGATACTATGCAACATATTAAATGTGATGTTGTAACTATTTGTATGGGTATGGCGGCTAGTATGGGAGCATTCTTACTTGCAGCAGGAACTATTGGTAAACGTTATGCACTTCCAAATGCGGAAGTAATGATTCACCAACCATTAGGTGGAGCACAAGGGCAAGCAACTGAAATTGAAATAGCAGCCAAACACATTTTAAGAACTCGTGAAAAATTAAACAAAATTCTAGCAGACAGAACTGGACAAACTATTAAAGCTATTGAACGTGATACAGAACGTGATAATTACTTAACTGCTGAAGAAGCATGTGAATATGGATTAGTTGATAAAGTAATGTATCCAGAAAATAACAAACCACAGAAAAAAGAGAAACCAAAAAAAGCTACGAAAAAAGTTGCTAAAAAATCAGAATAAATAAAAAAAGGAATTGGGCATGTAACCCGATTCCTTTTATATTTTCTTGATTTTTAAATTACTTACCATTAGATAAGAACATAATATTACTAAGATTAACGTAGCAATGCTTGGTAATTTTATAGGTGCGATAATCGCAAGAATTGTTCCACAAGTTGTGATAGGAACACCTTGGTAGTATCCATTTTTCATTTTTGTAACGTTGAATCTGGCTAAACGATAAGCCCCGCAACATACGTATACTCCGCAAATTATTGCAACTATTGTCGTTAAAATAGCTGATGGTTTTTCAGTAGTAACAAATATTTCAAAAACAAGCATAGCAGGTGCTACTCCGAAACTAACTACGTCACATAGAGAATCTAAATCGTGACCAATTTCAGAAACAACACCAAGTTTTCTTGCAACGATACCATCGTATCTATCTGCAAGCATGGCTAATATAATAAAGACAGTTCCCCAAATGAAATATCCGTGTGATGTAGTCAAAATTGACATGAATCCACAAAATATATTACATAAGGTAAGATAATTTGGTATGAAGTTTTTATTCATCTTAAAAGTCAACCTCCAATATTGATATTATAATTATAGTACAAATTTGAAATAATGTCTAAGAAAATATAAAATTTATAATAATTAAAGTTAGAAAATTTATATAAGTACGGTGTTGTTTATCCCGAAATAAAGTGTTATAATTAGGGTACAGTCGAATTTTGGGAGGTGTACTATGGAAAAGAATTTTAAAAATTTAAATTTTAAAAAAATTATTAAAGAGTTATTTATTATTTCTCTGGGATGTGCAATTTATTCTTTTGCTATTATGCATTTTAATGTTCCAAATAAACTTGCAGAAGGTGGGGGAACAGGGATAGCTCTGTTATTATTATATGCAATTGGACTACCTGTTTCTGTTGGTACAATTTTGGTGAATATACCTTTATTGGTAATTGGTTATAAAATGTTAGATAAGAAAACTATGTTATATACTGTTTATGGTATTTTTATGCTGACTTTTTGGATAGGTGTATTTGAAAAATACAATATTGCGATTGATATAGGTGGAGATAGATTACTTGCTTCTGTTTTTGGAGGAATTCTTGCTGGAATTGGACTTGGAATAGTCTTTTTAGCAGGTGGAACAACCGGGGGAGTCGATATTGTAGCTAAGATTATTCAGCTTTATACAGGAAGTTCAATTGGTAGAATAATTCAAGTTCTTGATGGAGTAATTATAGCTTTAACATTTGTAGTAGTTAAAAGTTTTCCTGCGATATTATATACTTTGATATATATATTTATTTGTACTAAAATGATTGACTATGTTGTTGAAGGCGGTGTTCCAGGAAAGGGTGTAATGATTGTTTCATCAGAGATAGAATTAATCACCAAAAGAATACAAGAAGATATGAATCGAGGCTTGACATATATTAAAGGTCAGGGAAGTTATTCTAAGAAAGATTTAAATATAGGATATTGTGTAGTTTCAAGAAATGAAATAGGGAAAGTAAAATCCATCGTTTATAATATTGATCCACGGGCTTTTGTAACAATCACCGAAGTGCATGACATTATTGGTGAAGGATTCAGTTTTGATCAACCGAAGAAAACGAGATTATCGTTTAAGAATAAATTATAAAAAAGGATGTATGGGAGTGACTTTATAAAGATGATTTTTTATGAATCATAAGTCTAAAGTCGCCCCTGTTATTATTCAATACAAGGAGGAAAAAATCAAAAAAAGTATGTTTAAGAATTATTATATAAGATTAGTAAGTTTAATATTATTAATAGCTGTTTGTTGTTCAGTATTTGGACAGATATTATTAAAACTCATAGAGGTAACAAGTGATTATTACAAGTATTTGATAGTGTTGACACCTATAATATTACTTTTTACAAAATTTAGTAATAAGTATTTAAAAACTAATACGATAGGAATGAAATATTTTATTGAAGCTGCAACTGATAAAAAAGATAAGGTATCATGGAGTTTTCCATTGATATTAACGTTAAATACTTTATTGGCACATGGATTTGGAGTAAGTGTCGGACGTGAAGGGGTTGCTGTTCAGTTAGGCGGAGCTATCGGAGGTAATCTTGCTGGCAGAGATTTCAGTAAGGAGAAGAAACAATTTTTTGTTAAATTAGGAATGATTTGTGGTTTTGCTGGATTGTTTCAGACGCCACTTGCTGCGGTAGTATTTATTTTAGAAGTTGTTAGTGAAAGATTTAATTTTACAGTGAATAAGGTATATGAGTATATAACATATATCATCGGAGCATATATTAGCGCCTTTGTTTCACATAAATTAGGTTTAGAGAAGTTCTTTGTAAGAATAGACATAAGTAAGGTGAATATAAATATAGAATTTTTATTAAAGATAATTTTAATCGGTATAGTTTTCGTATTTGTAGGAATTTTCTTTGTTGTTATTCAAAGAAAAATTAAAGAAATAGTAGCATCAAATAATAAAATTAGTTGGATCCTTTTGATTGTATTTATTCTAGTTAGTTTTATTTTTGAATATAGATACGCTTCGTTAGGAACAAATTTAATTGGCCTTTCTTTCACAAACTTTGAGCAAATTCAAATTTATGATTTTATATTGAAGATTATTTTAACAGCGATTTGTACAGGTATTGGTTTTAGTGGTGGAGAAGTTACGCCGCTATTTGCAATAGGAGCTACATGTGGAGTAATTCTGGGAACGTATTTAGGTTTACCTATTTTAGTAACTGCAGCCCTAGGATATTGCCTTGTATTCTCAGCAGCTACTAAAACGTACATTGCTCCTATACTTCTTGCTTTAGAAGTATTTGGTTATAAGCTTATGTTTTTTGCAATTGTACCTGCATTTTTAATTTATTTAATAAATAAAAAGTATAGTATATATAAGTAATAAAGATATAGAAGAAACCCTAGTGTGATTACTCACATTAGGGTTTAGTTTTTAGAGTCCAAGTATATTAAGTATTTCTTTTTTATATTTTAATTTTTGTTCATCTTGATTTTCTTTGTCAAGATTAATTTTAATTTCTGATACTATTTCACCAGGTTTGTTTTTTATGATATAAATTCTATCGCTAAGATCAATTGATTCATCGATATCGTGGGTAATAAGTAGAGTAGTTAGGTCAAATTTATTCTTAATTTCTAAATACCAAGAGTGCAGCGAAATTTTAGTAATTGCATCGAGTGCACTAAATGGCTCATCTAGTAAGAATAGTTCTTCTTTAAACATATATGTACGAAGTAGTGCGATTCTTTGGCGCATACCTCCACTTAACTCGCTAGGATATTTATCTTTATATTCATAAAGGTTAAATAATTTTAGACTGTTTATAGCTTCTTCTTCAGCTTCTTTTTTACTGACTTTTCTTATCAGAAGCGGAAGTGTTATATTTTGAATAATAGTCTTATGCTCTAGTAGTAAATCTTTTTGAAGCATATAACTAACACGACCTTTATAGTCTGTGTTTCCTTTTATTGATATTTCTCCACTTTGTAGAGGATTGATACCTGCGATAATATTAAAAAGTGTAGTTTTACCAACACCACTACCACCAAGTATTGATACGACTTCGCCTTTGTCGACGTATATATTTATATCGTGTAATATTTTATTGTTCGGATAATTGAAAGATAAGTTTTTTATTGATAATATGTTCATTATTTTATAAAGTCATTGCTGAATCCAGTATTTTCTGCAAGAGGTTTTTCAGTGATTTTGTTGTCGTTAACCCAACGGTAGAATGCATTCCATCTGTTAGCGTCGAATTCACCCCAGTGATCTTTGTTTGATGCATATTGTTTAGATAAATATTTTTGAGATTCAACGATGAAATCTTTTTTATCTTTTAATTCTGGAGCGTTTTTAATTAAAATCTCTGCAGCTTCTTCAGGATGTTCTATAGCGTAGACATATCCTTTCTTAATAGCTTTAAGAACTTTTTTAGCTTCTTCTTTATTTTCTTTTAAGTAATCATTATTTGCAATAATTACTGGAGAATAGTAGTCTAAGTCTTTATTGAAATCTTTTAAGTAGAAGTAGTTAATATCTAATTTCATACTTTCTGCTAATTTACCATCCCAAGCATAGTAGATCCAAGCAGCATCGAAAAGACCATTTTCTAATGGAGTAACAGAATTAGTATCTGTGTTTGGAGCTAAGTTTAATTTATTAGCGTCCCCTCCTTGTTTTTGAATTAGTGATTTAACCATTGCTAATTCTACTGGATCATTCCAAGTTCCATATTTTTTACCTTCAAGGTCTTTAGGTTCTTTAATATTGTTTTTCTTAAGTGAAATAATACCAGATGTGTTGTGTTCGATAATGGCAGCTACAGCAGTGATTCCTGCTCCTTTAGAAAGTTTGTTAGCCATTGAGTCTTGGTAATAAATTCCAAAAGGTGCCTTATTGTTAATAATTAAATCAGAAGTACTATCTTCAGGTGCTGGTTTAATATCAAGATCGATACCTTCTTCAGCAAAGTATCCTTTTTCCTTCGCTACATATAGACCCGTATGGTTAGTATTAATCGCCCAGTCAAGAACGAAGTCGACTTTTTTAAGTTCTTTTTTCTCTGCATTTTTATTAACTGTGCTACATGCAGTTAATGAAATTGCTAAGATAAATGCAAAAATGCTAGTTAATATCTTTTTCATGATTTTCTCCTATATATTTCCATTTAATAAATTTTTTCTCACTTAGTTTAACAAGTTCAATACTTAGTAAACTGATAACTGATACTAATATGATAATTGCGAACATAGTATCATATTCAAAAAGTTTTTTTGCTTTAATCATGTATACTCCAAGTCCTTCAAATCCTCCAAGCCATTCAGCTACTACTGCAGCGATAAATGCATAAGAGACGCTGACTCTAAGTCCTGCATAGAAATAGCTAAGACTAGTAGGAATTTTAACATGCCAAAGTATTTGGAATTTACTTGCATTCATAAGGCGTAAAAGAGTAATCATATCTTTATCGCAGTTTCTAAATCCATCTAGAATACTAACAACTATTGGGAATGTTGTTGTTAAAACAATTAATACAATCTTTGGAGTTAGTCCATATCCAAGCCAAAGAACAAGGATAGGGGCTATGGCTATAGTTGGAATAGTTTGAGTTAGTACTAAAAGTGGATAAATGGTCTTATTAAATATTGGTATACTATCCATAATTAAAGCAAGAAGCCAAGCTATGACTATTCCTAGGAATAATCCTATTATAGCTTCGAGTAGGGTGATTTTGCTGTGAAAAATTAATAGTTGATAGTTTTTTATAAATGCTTTTACTATTTCAATGGGTGTTGGAATAATGTATTTAGGCAATAAACCAAGATTTCCAGCACCTTGCCAAATTATGATTAAACACAACATAGAAATAGTTGCAGCGTATTTGTTAATTAAATTTGCTAATTTTCTCATCAATTGTTAAAACATCTCCGTAGTTAATTTTCACATTTGCAAAAATATTTTTGCTGTCCTCACCCGCTAGGACTAAACATTCTTTTAATGTATCCATTAAATCATTGAATTCTCCTTCAATAACTGTTTCAAATGGAGTTACCTTAATATTAGAATGTTTATTTTGTAGAAAATAGATAACTTTATCTATAATTTCTATTCTTCCATCATGCTTATCAAGTGGAAGAATTTGTAATGCAATACTGCAATTTATCAAAATAAAAAACCTCCTTACAATATAAGGGGGGTCTAAGTTTTGTCTTTAAGCTAAGTCTACCTACGCTGGCATTATCCAGATCAGGTGCGGTCGAAATATTGATATTTCCTCTCAGACTGTTCACAGACTCCCGTATAAATAATTATAGCATAACGGTAAAATAATTCAATAATAGTGCTTTCAAGGGACTGACTCAAAGAGTGCGATTTCGGAGAAACAAGATTTTATCGAGCTATCCCCGCAAAGTTTATTAGATACGAAAAAAGCTTTTGTTGAATTTAGATCGCGATTAACCAATGCGTCTATGAGTTCTCATATGAACTTTGTTAAATTTTAGGACTTTTGAATCAGTCCCAAATAAGTAAGTTTTTAAATTAGGTGAGATGAGTAGATTAAATACTTTATTCTTAGTATAGAGATCTAAAATCACAGTAATGTTAATAATTATAATAACAATAGTATAAAAGAATAATTTTTGATTTTTCTTTTGATATATGATAGAATTATTAATCATAAATAAAATAAAAGAGGGATATACCAGTGAAAATTTTAAGAGAAATTATGGAATGGGTAGTAGTTGTTGTAGTTTCGATAGCTATTTATCTTGTTCTAAGCACATATGTTATTGCACCTTTCACAGTAAAAGGTCACTCAATGGATTATACATTCGCTGATAACGATAAAGTTTTCGTTAATAAATTTAGTAAAAACTTTGAACGTGGAGATGAAGTTGTTTTCCACGCTAATGAAACTGATGATTATATTAAACGTATAATTGGAGTTCCTGGAGATACTATTGAGTACAGAAACGACGTATTATATGTAAATGGTCAAAAAGTAGATGAGCCATACTTAGCTCAGAAAATAAAAGAAGCTAAGGCTTCAGGAACAGCACCATTTACACCGGACTTTAATATTGAATTTTTAAGTAGTACAAAATCTAAGACTGTACCTGAAGGAACATACTTTGTACTTGGAGATAACAGACAACATAGTACGGACAGTCGTGTATTTGGATTTGTTAAAAAAGAAGCGATGATTGGAAAAGTAAGTTTAAGATACTATCCATTTAGTTCGTTCAAATTCTTTTAATATTCAATCATAAAGAAAATTATATATATCGGATTATTTTAGTTGCTAAAAATATTGCGTTATGCTAGAATAATATACGGGCACTCTTAAAGAGTGATTTAAGAAACCACCCCCTGCGATAATTTCGTAGGGGGTTTATTATTTTTAATAGAAGGAGAACACAATGACAAAGTATATTTTTGTAACAGGTGGAGTAGTTTCATCATTAGGAAAAGGGATTGTAGCGGCATCAGTAGGTCGTGTATTAAAAAATAGGGGATTAAAAGTAACTTTACAAAAGTTTGATCCATATTTAAACGTTGACCCAGGAACAATGAGTCCATATCAACACGGAGAAGTTTTCGTTACAGAAGATGGAGCAGAAACAGATTTAGACTTAGGGCACTATGAGAGATTTATCGATGTTAACTTAGGACAATATTCTAACGTAACTGCAGGACGTGTTTATTCTTCAATTATTGAAAAAGAACGTCGTGGAGATTACTTAGGAGGAACAGTTCAAGTAATTCCTCACGTAACAAACGAAATTAAATCACGTGTATTATTAGCAGGAGAATCTAGTGATGCGGATGTAGTTATCACTGAAATCGGTGGAACAACAGGAGATATCGAATCTTTACCATTCTTAGAAGCTATCCGTCAAATCCGTAGTGATTTAGGGCGTGAAAATGTATGTTTCATTCACTGTACATTATTACCATACATTAAAGCTGCTGGAGAAATGAAAACTAAACCAACTCAACAATCAGTAAAAGAGTTACGTGGATTAGGTATTCAACCAGATATTATCGTAGTTAGAAATGAGCTTGCTCTAAATGATGAACTACGTGCTAAAATTTCATTATTCTGTGATATTCCAAAACAAAACGTTATTGAAAGTCGCGATGTAAGTAATTTATACCAATTACCAGTAAATCTTAAAGCTCAAAAAATTGATGATATCGTATTAAAACACTTTGGTTTGACAGCGCCAGAAGCTGACATGACAGAGTGGTTATCATTAGTAGATAGAGTAGATAACTTAAAAGAAAATGTAAGAATCGCATTAGTAGGTAAATACGTAGAACTTCACGATGCTTATATTTCAGTAGTAGAATCACTTAAACATGCTGGTTACAAACATAATGCTAAAGTGAAAATTGATTGGATTCAATCTGAAGATATTACAGAAGAAAATGTACATGAATATCTAAAAGATGCAGATGGAATTTTAGTACCAGGAGGATTTGGTGATCGCGGAGTAGAAGGTAAAATTACTACTATTAAATATGCACGTGAAAACAATGTTCCGTTCTTCGGTATTTGCTTAGGTATGCAACTTGCTGCTGTTGAGTTTGCACGTAATGTATGTGGTTTAACTGGAGCACATTCATCTGAATTAGATCCAAATACACCATACCCAATTATTAACTTATTAGCAGATCAAGAAAATGTTGTTGAAATGGGAGGAACTTTACGTTTAGGAAGTTACCCATGTACATTGGCAGAAGGATCTGTGGCACACAAAGAATATGGAGAAATCAATATTACTGAGCGCCACCGTCACAGATATGAATTCAACAACTTCTATCGTGATCGTCTAACTGATAAAGGAATGGTGTTATCAGGTGTGAGCCCAGATGGAAAATTAGTTGAAATCGTTGAAATCCCTGAACACCCATGGTTTGTTGCTGGTCAATTCCACCCAGAATTCAAATCACGTCCAGAAAAAGCACACCCATTATTTGCTGGATTCATTAAAGCAAGTTTAGAAAATAAAAGATAAGAAATAGAGATTTAATATGGAATTATCAGGTTTAATAACAGAACTTGAAGAGAATCGTAATGAACTTTTAGCTGAATCTATGGAAAAGTACATGCAGGATAAATTTAGATTTCTTGGTATAAGAGGACCTAAAAGAACAGAATTATATAAGAAGTATTTTCCTACAGCTAGAAAAACAAAAGTAATAGATTGGAATTTTATTGAAACCTGTTGGAATAAAGAAGAAAGAGAATTTCAATATGCCGTAGTATATTATTTAAAAACGATGCAAAAGTTTTTAAATAAAGGTGATATTTCTAAGTTGAAGTATCTTGTAGTTACTAAGTCTTGGTGGGATACAGTTGATTTACTATCTAAGATTATTGGTGATGTTGTGAACCGTAGCAAGGAATTAAAAACTTTGATGTTAGAATGGTCTAAAAAAGAAAATGACATCTGGTTAAGAAGAGTTGCAATCTTACATCAATTATCATTCAAAGAGAATGTAGACAAACTTCTATTAGAGACAATACTAGAAGATAATTTGTGTGATAGTGAATTCTTTATTAACAAAGCTATAGGATGGGCACTTCGAGATTATTCAAAAGTTAATCCAGAATGGGTTAGAAAATTCATAGAAAAAAATAGAAGTGAAATGGCGAATCTTAGTTTAAGAGAAGCTAGTAAGTACTTAAATTAATAAAAAAGGAAGAGTGATTTTTAATTGCTCTTCTTCTTTTTTATTTTTTTTTTTTTTTGCATTATAATTGACGAGTCAACTATAATTAAGTTATAATGAAATTATCAATAATTGACTAGTCAATAAAAGAGAGGGTTATGTGAATGGACATAAGAGAATATGTAAATCTATTGCATGATTTGAAAGTGCTAGAGAGAAAGATTGCTCATATATTTGAGAAAAGATTAGGAATAAGTCTAACAAGATTTCAAATTATAAAATACTTATATGAGGTTGATGTAGCAACACCTAAACAGCTATCTAAGATTTTAGAAATAGACGCAGCTGCTATAACTAGACATTTAAAAAAACTAGAAGAAGCAGGATATATTAATAAGCGTCGTAATAAAGAAAATAATAGAGAAATCTATATAGAAATAACTGAAGCTTCAAAAAACAAAATTGATAGTTGTACTAAAGATACTGATATCAGAAATATTATCAGTGAGGATTTTACAGATGATGATCTAAAAAATCTGACTAAATTATTAGATAAATTTAATAAAAGTTTAATTTAAGAAAGAGGTATAAAAATGAATATAATATCAATTATTCTAACAGTGTTAGTAGCAGTACTATTTTTCTATATAATGTACTTAGAAACTTTTGTAACAGATTCAGATAGTACAAGTAGAGTATTTAATATTTCAAAAGAAGAATTGAAAAGACCGAATTTAAACACATTATTTAAAAATCAAGGTGTATATAATGGATTAATAGGTGTTGGACTTTTATATGGAACATTTTTCTCGAAAAATCCTAAAGAAGTAGTAGGAATGTTATTAGTTTATATTATACTTGTTGCTATATATGGTGGCTTAACAAGTGATAAAAAAATAATATTAAAGCAAGGAGGATTACCTATTCTAGCTTTAATATCATTATTTTTCTAGAGGTGAGATAAAATGGAGAAAACAGCGGTAATTATTGGGGCTACAGGAGCTGTAGGTAAAGAGATATTAAAAGAAATCTTAGCCGATAATTTTTATAATAAAGTGTATATTCTCGGTCGAGAGTCAATAGGTAAGTTAGACGATGAAGAGAGGTTGACTAAAATAATAGTTGATTTTGAAAACTTAAATTTTGATACAAGTATCCTAGAAGATGCAGATGTATTTGCAAGTCTTGGAACAACGATAAAAATTGCAGGATCAAAAGAAAATCAAAGAAAGATAGATGTAGATTATACAGTTAATTTTGCTAAACTATGTGAAGGTAAAGTAAGAAGTTTTAATGTAGTTTCTGCAATTGGTGCTAATAGTAAATCGAAAAACTTCTATAATTCATTAAAAGGAGAGTTAGAAGATAAATTAAAAGTAATGAATCTAGGAGTTCTTAGAATATTTCAGCCATCTCTTCTTATAAGTAAACGTGATGATAAGAGATTTTTGGAAGAATTATTTATGAAAGTATCGTCAGTTTTTCAACTTGTATTAAAAGGAAAAGCTAAAAAATATAGTCCAATCGAAGTTAGTGTACTAGGTAGAGAAATTGTTCGCTTTGCAATAGAGAATAAGGAACAAGGAACTTATACATATAAGGATTTTTAGAAGGAATATATGAATATATAATTTAAGATCCAGAAATAATCGATAGTTATTATCAATTATTTCTGGATTTTTATTTTAGCTTATTGTACAATAAAAGTATAATATAAAACGTTGAGGGTTATTATGAAAAAAGAAATGGGGCATAAATTTTTAAAAAAATTAGGTAAAACTAGATTAAGACCTGGAGGGGTGAAAGGAACTGATTTTCTACTTGCACATATAAAGTTTGAAGCTGGGAATCGTGTCTTAGAAGTTGCATGTAACAGAGGAATAAATCTAATATCTTTAGCAAAACGATATCCTAAGACTACCTTTATAGGAATAGATGTAGATAAAGAATCTATTTTAGAAGCACAACTTGAAGTTGTAAGGAATAATCTAAAGAATATAGAGTTTATGAGGGCGGATGCATTTCATTTAATATTCTCCGATAATAGTTTTGATTATATTATAAATGAAGCTATGCTAACTATGTTTAGTGATAAGAGTAAATCTAAAGCCTTAAATGAATATTATAGAGTATTAAAACCAGGCGGATTACTTCTGACTCATGACATACTGTTGTTAAATAATTATGAAGAAACGAAAAAGACATTGTCTGATGCAATTAATATGAATGTTTCTCCGTTACCGAAAGAAAATTGGCTATTATTATTTGAAGAAGCGGGCTTTAAGACGGTTAATAGTCTTTATGATAAACTTACATTACTCACTGTATCTGGACTTGTAGATGATGAAGGTATTTTAAATACGTTAAAAATAATAAAAAATGGATTTAAGAGAGAAAATAGATCACAGTTTATTAAGATGGGAGTAGTTTTTAAAAAATTGGAAAAAGATATGAATTTTATTTGTTTTGTTAACAAAAAAGTTCTATAATAAGAGTGTAAGCGTAATAAATATAAAATAGTTTTTAAATAAAGGAGAATTAATATGAGCGTAGGAATAATTTTTGAAGAAGCAGGTTTATTAAAAAAACATGATAGATTTAAATTAGTAAAAAAAGTAGGAAAACAGGGTGATGTAATTCCTAAACACAATCATCCAGAAGCTTTAGTAGTATTCACTTGTGTTAAAGGTGAAGTTAAAGTATTTTTAAATGATGAAGAAATTCATATCGTAGAACCAGGTAAGTTATTACATTTTGATGGTGATAATTATATTAATGCAGAATTTTTGAAGGATGGCGAAGTTTTTGTTACTTTAATTAATAAATAAGACTAAGATAATCTTCCTAATGTTTTCATAGCAATCTAGATTACTATTTTAAGGGAGGATAAATTATGTTAAATCAAGTAATTTTAATAGGAAGATTAGTAAAAAAACCGGAATTAAAAGAAAGTGATAAGAAAGTAAGTTATATTAAAGCTACTATTGCAGTTCAGTCTGATTTTAAGAATAAAGAAGGGAACTATGATACTGAATTTTTCGAATTTACTGCTTTTGGTAAAATTGCAGAAAATACAGCTAGATACTGTGAAAAAGGAAGTTTGCTTAATATAGTAGGTACTTTAAACAATAATGTTTATAAAGATAAAGACGGAGTAACCCACTATAGAATTAAAATCATAGCTAATAAAATTTCATTTTTAACTAAAGGATCTAAAAAAGAAGAAAAAGAAGCTGAAGATGTTTTTGTCTTAGGGCAATAGAAATAAAAAGTAAACTAGATTGCAAAACCTCTAACATGGTATAAACTTTGTTAGAGGTTATTTTTATACTTGTTTTTTATTTTATATGATATATAATAGTATATAAAAAAGTTAAATTTGAAAGGAAAGTGTAATATGGAAGAAGTAAAAATAAAATATTTTAAAAATAATAAATTGATGATGATACCAAAAAAAGAAAAAAATAAGCTTCTCGTTCTTCAAATAGTTTTAGAGATGTTGAAGGAAAAATCATTAGAGTTTACTGAGAAAGAATTAAACGAAGCAATTAAGGAGATTTATCCAGATTATTCTCTAATTAGAAGATATCTTGTTGATTATAAGTTTTTAGAAAGAGATAATTACGGTAGGATGTATAAGATTGTAGGGGAAAAAGATGAATAATACTAAATTTTATTATTTGTATAATATATTAGTTACGGTAGCATTATCATTTTTTAATCCAATTTTATATATTTATTTGTTGTCAAAAGATTTTTCTTTTGCTGAAGTAGGGCTTTATTTATCAATTTTTTGGTTAGTTTCTTTTATGACTGAGCTTCCTTGTGGGGCAATCACTGATAACATCGGAGCAAAAAATAGTATTCTTCTTAGTTCAGTTTTTAGGGTTATAGGTTTAATCTTATTGCTTAGTAATAGTTTAATTTTACTGTACATTTCTGCAATTTTATCTGCAGTTGCAGAATCGTTTCAATCTGGAACACTAACAAGTTGGTTAGTCAATGTAAACAATAAAAACAATGAAGAAATAGATATAGATAAAGTTCTTTCAAGAAGTTCACTGTATGCATTATTTTTCTCAGCAATTGTAGGTTTTATAAGTGCTAAATATGTGTATGTATATCATAAAAGTTTGTCAGTAATATTAAGTATGATAGTTTTTATTATTTCGTTGTTTATTACACTTTTATTTATGAAAAACTTAGAAAAGACTCAAAAAATATCAGTTGAGAAAATAAAAGATTCATTTGTAACAGTAAAAAACTCGTTAAAAGAAACACTATATGTTAAAAGTAGTATATTTCTTATGATACTTTTTGTTATTCCTTCTATCCTAGATCTTGGGCCATCAAACCAGTGGCAAGCTGTGTTTGAAAAGTTAGATGTTGATATTATCGGTTATATTTGGATTGGTATATCAGTTAGTGGAATGTTAGGAAGTGTAATATATGAAAAATTATCAAATAAATTATCAAAGCTACGCATTTTGTATTTCTTTGTAGTTGTAAATATTGGAATGCTATTAATGTTTGTTTTTATTCAAAATGTATATGCTAAATTTGTACTATTCATGATATATATTGTATTTTTCACTTTAATGAGTATACAGGTTAGTGTATTTATGCATAAATATCTAGTAAAAAGTGATGAAAATAGAACAACTACAGTTTCTATATTTTATACTTTTGAATCTATTATTGTAGCAATATTACTATCTGTAAATGGAGTATTAACTGATAAAGTAGGAATAGAAAATACATGGTTAGCATTTATGGCATTGGTAGGAGTAATTATTTTATCATTTATGTTGGTAAAGTTAAAAAAAAGAAGAATTAAATAGTTTAATTATTGATTTTAAGAATCTTCAATATAGAAAAGTCTATATTGAGGATTTTTTTGTAAAGGTAAACAATTGATGTTGCTTATTAGTTAGATTAATAGTAAAATAATTAGTATAAACTTATATACAAGGAGTTCATATTGTGAAAAAATACAAATTATCAATATTATTAGCAAGTGCAGTATTAGGAGGAGTAGGGGCAACTTATTTATCAGCTGAAGCTAATGAAGTTTCTGCGGCTGAGGTAAAAACAGAAGTAGTTACACCGACTACTACAACAGGAAAAAATGAAGTAAAACCTGCTGGAGCGACTACAACAAGTCCTCAAGCTACTGCTCCAAAAGAAGTAAAAAACATAGGGGAAGTACAAGGTGAAAGCCATGAAAGTCCTTTAGTTGGGAAAGAAGTAGTAATAAACAATGTTGTTGTAACTAAAACTGATCAAACTGGTTTCTATGTTCAAGATAAAGTGTCAGATAATAATCCAAAAACCTCTGATGCAGTATATGTCGCTTCAAAAGATAAAGTAGAATCAGGTGACTTATTAAAAGTTCAAGGAACTGTTAAAGAAGGTTATATGGAAGAATATTCTGTAAAACCAGGTCAAACTTTTAAAAAACCAGCTGGAAGCCTGACAGTTACTCAAATTATTAACGCAACTATAACAAAATTAGGGAAAGCAGATTTACCAAAAGCATTAAACATTTCTGAAAAAATGCCTAAAGACATAGTTGATAATACGCCAACTAAATATAATCCAGAAACAGAAGCTTTAGATTATTGGGAAAGTCTAGAGGGAATGCGTGTAGAGGTGACTAAACCAAAAGTTACTGGGCCGCAATATAAAGGTGATATTTATGTATTACCAGGTGACTACAAAGGTCAAAAACTTAATAACATCGGTGGAGTAAATCTTCGCCCTGGTGTACAAAACACAGAAGTACTACCTATTACAGTAGGGAATAAATTTGTAGCAAAAGCAAAAGACTACTTTAATGAAAATATTACAGGGGTAGTTACTTATAAAAATAAAACATATAAAATTGATCCATCTAGCGTACCAGCAATTCAAGATGGAGGATTAAAACGTGAAGTATCTAAAATTTATCCTTCAGAAGATAAATTAACAATTGCTTCTTACAATATTGAAAACTTCTCAGCAAACAACAAGGGTCATGATGAAACACCAGAGGAAAAAGTTGATAAAATTGCTAATTCATTTATAAAAGAAGTTCACAGTCCTGATATCATAACTCTTATTGAGGTTCAAGATAACAATGGTGGAGTAAATGATGGAACTGTTGATGGAGTTAAGAGTGGGGAAAAATTAGCTCAAAGAATTAAGAGTCTTGGTGGACCTGATTATAAATATACTGAGATAGCTCCAGTTGACGGAAAAGATGGTGGTAAACCGGGCGCGAACATTAGGGTAGCTTATTTATATAATCCTAAGAGAGTAACTCTAATTGGTAAAGAAAAAGGTGGAAGCGAGGAAGCTGCTCGTTTCGTTAATGGGCATCTTGAAAAAAATCCATCAAGAGTTGATCCTACAAGTGTTCACTTTGAAAAAGTTAGAAAATCATTAGCTGCTGAATTTGAATTTAAAGGTGAAAGAATAGTAGTAATTGCAAACCACTTAAAATCAAAATTAGGTGATGATGCAATCTATGGTTCTAACCAACCATCAGTAGAAAATACAAAAGCAAAACGTATTGAAGAGGCTAAAATTTTAAATGCCTTTATTAAAGAAGGATTACGTCAAAATCCAAACTTAAAATTTGTTCTTACAGGAGACTTCAATGACTTTGAATTTTCAGATAGTGTGAAAACAATCGTAGGAAATGAACTAGTTAACTTAATGGCTGAACATGAACAAGGAGATAGATACTCATACTTCTACCGAGGAAGTAACCAAAGTTTAGACAATATTTTAATTTCTAAAAACATTAAAGATAAAGTAGTCTTCTCTCCAGTTCATATTAATGCTTCATTCATGGAAGAACATGGACGTGCTTCTGACCATGATCCAGTAGTTGTGCAAATTGACTTCAGTAAGAAAGAAGTATCAACTACACCTGAACCAAGCCCAGCATCTAATCCAACTACAGAAGTAAAACCAGTTTCAGAAAATAAACCTTCAGAAAATGTAGCTTCTAATCCAAATCAAGAAGCAGCTAATTCAAAAGAAGTTAAGGAAGAAAGAACTGAACAAGGTAGCAAAGCTACAACTGAACAAGTTAAATCTGAAAAAGAGAAAACAAACAAAGGAGAAAACTTCTTTGGAAAAAATGTTCTTCCTAAAACTGGATTAAATTCTTCTAGTTCACTTCTATTTGCTGGATTAAGTGCAGTTGCTGCATTCATTTTAGGAAGAAAAAGAAATAAAAACTAATTAAAAATATTTAAATTTCACAGTAAAAATACTAAGAAACATTGATTTTTACTTAAACGGCTTAAAAAGAGATTTTATTAAATCATAATTTTAAGTCGTTTTTTATTGATATGTAAGTATAATCATTAGAGAAATAAGGCGAAATATGTTAAAATTTTATAGTTAAGCAAAATAATGATTGAGAGGTATATTAATCATGAAGACGAAATTATTTATAAATAATCTTGAAGTATTTGCTAATCATGGATTATTTGAAGAAGAAAATAGATTAGGTCAAAAATTTATTTTTAGTATTGAGTGTGAGCTTGATTATAAGAAGGCGTTGTTTAGTGATGAGATGACAGACAGCATAAGTTATGCTGATATTGCAGATGTAGTAGTAGAGACTGCAACTTTAAATACGTATAATTTATTAGAACGCCTAGCTGGAGAAATTTTAAAAAATATTTTTGAAAAGTTTCCTCAAATTGAAAATGTTAAGCTAGAAATTAATAAACCATCTGCACCTATAAAATATCATTTTGAACAATGTGGAGTAGTTATAGAAACAACACGTCAGGAGTTTGGATTATAATGATTATACTAGCATTAGGAACCAATATAGAGCCACGAGAGCAATATTTAAAAGATGCTTTAAGAAAAATAGAAGCGAGTAATCTTAAAATTACAAAACTAAGCAGTATTTACGAAACACCTGCATGGGGTGGAGTAGCTGATCAAAACTTTCTAAATATGTGTATAGAAATAGAAACTTCGTTAGAAGCATATGAACTACTAGATACTATTCAAAAGATAGAGTTAGAACTTGGTCGCATTAGAAAAGAGCACTGGGGAAATAGAACGATAGATATCGATATAATCACATATAATAATTTAGTTCTTAATGATGATAGATTGATTGTACCTCATAAATATATTCATGAAAGAAATTTCGTACTAGCTCCATTAGTAGAAATGTATGGAGATATAGATGTTGATGGTAAGAGTATAAAGCAATCATTAGACAAAATAACAGAAAAAATTAGTTTGTATAAAGAAAAATTGTAAAATGAAAGGATAGAAGATGTTTAAAATTAGAGAAATTGAAATACCGAACAGAGTAGTTTTAGCACCGATGGCAGGTGTATGTAATGCTGCGTTTCGTTTAACAGCTAAGGAGTTTGGTGCTGGATTAGTTTGTGCTGAAATGGTTAGTGATAAAGCAATTTTATTCAATAATAAAAAGACGATGAATATGTTATATATTGATCCAAGGGAGCGTCCATTAAGTTTACAAATATTTGGTGGAGAAATCGATACTTTGGTAGAAGCTGCGAAGTATGTTGATAAAAATACAGAAGCTGACATTATCGACTTAAATATGGGATGTCCAGTTCCAAAAATTACAAAAGTAGATGCCGGAAGTAAATTACTACTTGATCCAGATAAGGTATACGAGGTAATTGCGCGTCTAGTAGATTCAGTATCCAAGCCTGTAACTGTAAAAATGCGTATGGGATGGGATGATGAACATATTTATATAATGGATAATGCAAGAAATGCAGAGCGCGCTGGAGCTAGTGCAATAGCTATTCATGGTAGAACAAAAGTTCAAATGTATAGTGGAAAAGCTAACTGGGATGTTATTAAAGATGTTAAAAAAGAGCTTAAAATTCCAGTTATCGGAAACGGTGATGTAACTACTCCAGAATTAGCTAAGAAGATGTTAGATGATACTAACTGTGATGCAGTCATGATTGGACGTGCAGCTTTAGGAAATCCATGGATGTTATATCGTACAGTTAAATATTTAGAAACTGGTGAATTAACAGAAGAACCAACACCAAGAGAAAAAATTGATGTATGTTTATTGCACCTAAGAAGACTTATGGAAATTAAGCCTGAGAAAGTTGCAGTTCATGAAATGAGAAAACATGCTGCATACTACATGAAAGGTATTAAAGGTGGAGCAAAAGTTAAAAAAGAATTAAATACCTTAAATTCATATGCAGAAATGGAGAACTTATTTGGTGAATTCTTAGATTATCTTGAATCAGGAGTAGCAGCACCTAAAAAAGAAATCATAATTTAATGTGTTGAATTATTGATTAATTATTATATGAAATATAGCAAAAAAGAAACTGTAGTCAATTAGGTACGGTTTCTTTTTTATTTTTATATTTTGAATAATTATTAATATTATAATATTCAAATACAACTGTAAAGCTTATTAAAATAAGCACTTTATGAATGTCAGTAGAGTATAGATTAGAATTGTTAATGAAAAATGTTTAAGAAAATTATAATAATCAAGGATTATTATTTTAGAAAATTATCTAGAAAATAATAATTTGATGTGTTATAATAATTTTAAAAGAAAACGTTTTAAAGATAAGGTAGGTATATTATGACTAGAAAGGCAAAAATTATCGCAACTTTAGGAAACAGTACAGAAGAACTATTAGAATATATTATAGAAAATGGGGCAGATGCTATCTTAATAGATAATTATTATGGATGCACAGAAGAGTGCGATTTTAGAATTAATAAAATAAAAGAGTTAAGAGAAAAATTAAATAAAAATACTGCAATAATTTATGATTTAGATCATATATATGCAGAAAGTAAATATAAACTTATAAAAATTGAAGAGAACAATGTTCATTTTGCTTGTCAAAATGATGTTGATTTTGTTGCCTGCCCATTTGTTAGTAATTTGGATGAAATTAGAAAAGTAAAAAGTATACTTCAAGCTAATGAGAAGAAAGATATTGGATTAATTGTAAAAATAGATTGTAAAGAAGCATATGAAAATATCGATGAGATTATTCAATTTGCAGATTCAATAATGATTAATAGGGATGAGCTAGGTATGGAATTACCTTACCAAAATTTACCTAGTATCCAAAAAGAAATTATTAGAAAAGCTAATGATTCAACAAAAGAAGTAATATTAACAACGCAGATGCTTCATTCAATGATCTATAATCCAAGACCGACACGTGCGGAAGTATCTGACGTAGCTAATGCAATTATAGATGGTGTTGATGCAATCATGTTAATCGAAGAAACAGCAATAGGGAATTATCCTAAAGAAGCATTAGAAACAGTTGATAGAATAATTACCTACATCGAAAATCAAGATAGAGTAAAAGATGATGATTCGGAAGAATATAAACATCACAAAATGAATATTGCGCATGCAATCTCCTTATCAACTAAATATCTTCTTGATTCTGTTGATGTTAATAATATAGTAACTTATACTAAATCGGGAAGTACTGCGAAGTTTATCGCAAGATATCGACCAAAAGTTCCAATATTAGCAGTAGTGCCAACAAAACAAAAAGCTAGAAAATTAGCATTAACACGAGGTGTTACTACATTCATAGAAGAAAAAACACTATCAATGGAAGAAATGCTAAATTGTGCACCGAATTTTTCTAAAGAGTCTGGTTTAGCAAAAGAAGGAGATTTAATTCTAATTACAGCAGGACAACCAGATTTAGGAAAAGACAATGTTCCACCTACTGACTTTGTAAATATTAGACAAGTTTAAAATAATAAAATAAACCATAATAAGGGTGATTTAAAATATCAACTGATTTTAAATCACTCTTTTTTTGAATACTAAAAGAATAATTCTAGATAAAAATTAAATAATACATAAATCAAAATTAATTTTCAAACTAGCAACACAATCTTTTGAAGAAATTTATGTAAATATGATATAATCTAATTTGTGATTTAGAAAAAAGAGATAATTTTTAGAAAGGAAAGATTTAATGAAAAATAGTAAATCAATATTCAGAAATATAGTAAAATATCTACTATTAGTTCTTATTTTAATTGGTGGTTCATTTGGAGCTTACTCATACTTTAATTCGAATACGGGTTCAAGTGAATCTTATACTCAAGTTGAGAAAAAAGAAAATGTAAAACAAGAAGAAAAATATGTTGTAGATAAAGCGGAGAAAGAATATTTAGAAAATAAATTTAAAGAATTGAAATCGATAAATAGCGAAGTTATTGGTTATATGTATGTTCCCGGAGATGGGAAAGATTCCTTAAAAGAACCGATGTTACAAACAACTAATAATTCTAAATACCTAGAGTATGGTTTAGATAATAAGCCAGCTCCATATATTGGGGCAGTTTTTATGGACTATGAGAATCAACCTGGTTTAGATAAAGGTGATGTGAAGTGGGTATTTGGACACGCAAGAGCAGGACTTGAGGAGAAAAAAATAACATTAGACACTAGAGTGTTTAATAATATGAACTGGTTTGCAAAAAAAGATTATTTTGATAGTCATAGAGTTATTGTTATGGAAACTCCTGAAAGAAAGTATTATTATGAAGTAACTGGTGTAAAAGTTGTAAATGAATTTACGAATTTATATCAAATTCCTACTACTTCAGATAAAAAAGGAGAATTTATCAAGCTGTTTAAAGAAGGCGCTAGAAATTGGTTAGAAAATAGTAAAATTTCTGGAGAGGATAATATGACTGTTTTCTGTACTTGTAGAATAGACGATGTTGCATTACGAACATTAGTATTAGCAAGACAAGTACCAGATAATGAATTAAAAGAATTTTTAGAGAAAAATAAAGAGCTACTTAATAGTTAATAAAAAAGGAGAACATCTAAGATATTAGTATCAAAGATGTTCTCCTTTTATTTTTTATTTCTTAATACTGTATAACTAACTAATGTAGAAATTAGCATTAGAGCAGTAGTAATGAAAAATGGTGTTGTATATTTTTCTAAGTGTAGGGCTTCCGGTATTTTTGTCAGCACTACAGGAGTAAGGATAACACCAATATTTCCACCAACTAAAATTACACTTGTTGCAAAGTTGATAAATTTATTATCTAACTTGTTTGAAATATAGAAGAAGTTAAATGACATAGTTCCTACGAAGCTTATTCCAATAAAAATAGCTGCGATGTAGAAGATAATAATATTATTTGTTAAATCAAATAATACACTTCCAACAGTCATGAAACTTAGCATAATAGGTAAAGTTAGATTTTTAAACCTTTTAACTAGAATACCAAAAATAACTCCAGAAAGTATACCACTTAAAGCTAAGATTGTAAGTAGATTTCTAGCTACATCTGGTTGATAATGATATTTTTCTGCTAGTAGTGTAGGGATTTTAATAGTTGCTCCCATGTAAGAAATTCCTACTAGAAATGTTAGAAGAGTTAGAACGATAGTTTCTTTATGAAACTTAATACTTACTTTTTTATTATTTACATTTTCAGCATTAGGTACGAATAATAGGAATATTATAAATATAGGAAGTGCTAAAGCATAAACTAAAAATGTATATTGAATACCGTAGATTAATAAGTATCCTGAAATAAAGGTAGTTAAAGCTTTACCTATATTTAAAAATGCAGTTCTTAATCCGATCATAGTACCACGGTGTTCTTCATCAAAGAAATCACTAATCATACTGATTGAAAGTGAGTTGAATAATCCGATACCAGCACCAAGAAGTAATCTACTGATTAAGACAACTTTGAAGTTAGTTGTAAAGGCTGGTACTATACCAAAGATAAAGATAAGTATAAGCCCAAGAAGAACTGTGTTTTTCTTTCCGATTAATTTAATAACACCATTGCTAAGAAGAACGAAAATTGTAATCATCATAGCTGGTATTGTAGCTAAACTCTCTACAGAAGCCAGACCTATGTTTGGGTTATTAGTATGATAAAAATTATACAGGTTTGGAATTACTGGAGAAATAGCAAGGTGTGACATTAATAATATTGAAATACTAAGTAATGAAAACTTAGCGAATGAATTTAATTTCATTTTTGTATCTCCTTTTCTTAGATATTTAAACCCGACTTTTCATGAAAAAGTTAGGAAAAAACTAAGTTTCTTATGAAAACCATACTATTCAAGTATAAAAAAAATATTAAATAAGGTCAAGTGAAGAGAGGTTATATAAGTAAAGTAAAAAAACTACTAACCAAGACTTGTTAATAACATAATAATAGGATAAAATAAAGATAATAATAATTATGGAAAGGTTTTGAGAAAATGGCAAAAGCAGAAATTAGAAGAATAGTAATGGATATGGTAGATGAAAACTGCTATATAGTTTATAAAGATGGACGCGGGGTTATTGTAGATCCAGGTGAAGGTTTTGATAGAATACAAAAAGCTGTAGAAGAATTAAATGTAAAAATTGAAGCAATTTTATTAACTCATGCTCACTTCGATCACATTATGTCATTAGATGAATGTAGAAAACACTACGGAGTGCCTGTATATATTTCAGGACATGAACGAGATTGGTTACAAAATCCGGATTTTAACGGTTCAACATTGTTCCGTTTAAGAAGACCGCCTATGACAAACCCAGCGGAATTTGAGTTTGAAGAAAATAAAAAATACGAAATTGCTGGTTTAAGTTTTACAGTTCTACCAACACCAGGGCATTCTCCAGGGGGAGTATCATTCGACTTTGGAAAATTTATTGTTGTAGGTGATGCATTATTTAGAAGCGGTTTTGGTCGTTATGATTTATATGGATCAGATTATGATGCCTTGAAAAATTCATTAGGAAATGTATTATTCAAGCTTGATGGTGCCAAAATAGTCTACCCAGGACATGGTGATGAGACTACAATTGAAAGAGAAAGAGATCTAAATCTTATAGGTTTCTAATTTTAAAAGTTATATTATTAATTTTTAAAATAGGGAGGGATTTTATGAGAAAATATATAGGAAGATTATATGTTGATTATTTTTTCTTTAATATTTGGGTGATTAGTTTAACATTTGTCGTATTAGCTTCAGTAATCTTTAAATTTACTGGTTTTGAAGAAGTTTTTGGTATAGATGTGTATATTATCTTATGGATAATATTAGGGTTAGTATTTTTGAATCATGTTATAGTTGTAATGTTAAGAGATAAATATGAGTACAATACATTTTTTGAAATTACAGATGAACATTTTAAACTAGCTTCAACATCAATGTATACATTTTTTAAATTGGAGAAAGTAGCACCACTTAGGAATATACTAGATTACACAATTAAACAAAATGTATTATCTAAAAAGTTCAATATTTATAAGGTTAGTATAAACACTGGTTCGGAAAAATTAGGATTCTATGTTTTTAGAAAGGATGTAGAACAATTAGAAAACCAATTGTTAATAATACTAGAAAATAATCTTAACTATAGGAGGTATAAAGATGAATAATATTAAAAAAAGTCGAGTACATCCTATGGTTATTATGGATACTATAATAACTGGATTTAGATTGTTCGGTATTTTTATGGTGCTGGCATTAAAAGAGCAAAATTGGAAATACTATTTACTAGTTTTGGCGGGATTTCTTCTGCTAATAGTAATAGGTATATTTGATTATTTCTTAAAAAGTTATGAAGTTCGCGATGGAGCCCTAATTTATACAAAAGGAATAATAAATAAAGAAGTAAAAAACATAAACCTAGAAAATATACAATCAATAGATATAAGTTCTAACGTATTGTATCAAGCATTTAATCTACTTTCGGTAGATATTAATCTTGTTGGAGGTAAAATTAGGATAAAACCTCTAAAGAAGGAAGTCGCATTAAATTTAATTGATATACTAAGAGAATTAAAACAAGATGCATCTGAAGATATAGCTTTAGATCAAGAAGAAAAAATGCGGGAGTCTCAAAAAGAAATACTAAGATTATCTGTTAAAGAACTTGCATTTTATGGACTGCTTAGGGTTAGGTTCTTTGCAGCTTTAGGGTTAATATTAGCATTAAATGGTAAGATTCGAGATGTATTCAAATATCTTTTCGACAATGAAGCTTATTTTGATGAACTTCTTCAAAAAAATGCTAAGTCAGTCGCGGGGAACATAACAGCAATATTTATAATAATTGGGATTTTTATGATTTTAGTAGTAATTGCGTCAATTATTCATACGATTGTAAAATATTATAACTTTATCCTGACGACTAAAGAACATAATTTGCTGTGTAAATATGGATTGTTAAATAAAAAGTCACTAGTTATTGATATTGATAGAATTCAAAGTGTAAAATTGATATATCCTTTGCGTTACCGTTTCTTCGGACTTGCGAAATTATCTGTTGAAACCTTGACTAATAACGTATCAGAAGATTTAAGTGAGCAAAAATCTACGATAGATGTCTTACCTTTAGTCAAAAAAGATTTTGCACAGAATTTTGTAAAAAATAATCTAGGAATAGATTTAGAACATTATGATAATTTAGAGAGTGAAAAAATACAACGAAGAGCAAGAATTGCGATGTATCGTTGGAGTTTATTTAATTGTAGTTTTTTACCGATAATATTATTTGCAATATTGTATCTTGTTAATGTTGATTTTAAGTTCGAGTATAAGGTTTTAAGTTTGATTGCCTTTTATATTGTCTTAGTTTTATATAGTATTTTAGTGAAAAACTATATGTTGAAATATAATGAGCTTTCTTACGATAAACATTTCTTTAAAAATACGTTTATGAGACAATTGACAATAATAACAGAATTTATTAAAGTGAAAAAAGTAGGAACAATTAATAGTAGGACGAACTATTTTATGAATAAAAGAGATCTTGCTCATTTATCAATAAATTCTATTGGAGTAAACTCAGATATTAAGTTGAAATATTATGATAAAGGATATAAAGAAAAATTAGAGAGAGATTTTATAATTTCGGAGGTAGATTATGAATAGAATATTTGAAAAAAAATCGAGTAATTTACCACAAAGATCCATACAATATGTGAGAATACATTTTGGGATATATGCTCTAGTTCTCTTATCACCAGTTATTGGTAAAAGTGTATATGATTATTTTAAAACTGAAATAAATTATAGATTTTTAGGTCTAGGTATATTAGTGATATTAACAATATACGCTATAGTTGCTTTAGCTGTTCCTCCTTTAGTAATTAGAAATTATTCCTATGAAGTAGACCAGATGGGTGTGTCGGAAGTTGAAGGAGTGTTTTTCAAGAGTAAAAAAACCTTACCATTTAACACCATTCAAGATGTTACTATAAATACGGGACCTATCTTAAATAAGTATAAATTAGCTAATATACAAGTGACTGGAATATACAGTAAGCTTACTATTAACTATCTTCCAATAGAGAAAGCGGAGAAATTAAAAGAAAAAATTCTTAAAGAGAGAAGTAAGTATAATATTGAATATTAATTTTATACTTTATCAATTGACAAATGACTGAAAGTATATTAAAATCGAATATGCTGATAAAAGAAATATAAATACTTATCAAGAGTGAGTGAGGGATAAGGCCCTATGAACTCCAGCAACCTAATCGATTGATTAAGGTGCTTTCCTTAGCAAAGTTTACTTTGAACGATGAGGTATACATAAAGACCTTGTCTATAAGATAAGGTCTTTTAATTTTAATTTAAAGATATTAAGGACTTAGAAAGATTTGTATTAATATCAGACAAAAATATTTTAGGAGAGAAAAATGAGCAAAACATATTTATTTACATCAGAATCAGTTACAGAGGGACACCCAGATAAAATTGCTGACCAAGTGTCAGATGCGATTTTAGATGCGATTTTAGAACAAGATCCATACGGACGTGTAGCTTGTGAAACATGTGTGAACACAGGATTAGCAGTACTTGTAGGAGAAGTTTCAACAACAGCAAATGTAGACTTCCAACAAATCGTACGTAATACAATTAATGAAATTGGATATAATGATCCTAACAAAGGATATTCAGGAGATCACATTTCAGTTCTTGTAGGTTTAGATAAACAATCTCCAGACATCGCTTTAGGAGTGGATAACTCATTAGAAACAAAACAACAAAAAGAAGAGAATGAAGTAGGTGCTGGGGACCAAGGTCTTATGTTTGGATTTGCAACTAACGAAACACCAACATTTATGCCACTACCAATTTACCTAAGCCAAAAACTTTCAAAACAATTAGCAGAAGTTAGAAAAAATGGAACTCTAACATACTTAGGACCAGATGGAAAGGTTCAGGTTACAATAGAATATGATGTGAATCATAAAGTAAATAGAATCGACACAATCGTAGTATCGACTCAACACGACGCAGATGTAACTCAAGAACAAATCCATGCGGATATTAAAAAATACGTAATAGAGCCATGTTTAGATAAAGAATTATTAGATGAAAATACTAAATACTTTATCAATCCTACAGGAAGATTCGTAATCGGAGGACCAGTTGGAGATGCTGGGCTTACAGGACGTAAAATTATCGTAGATACATACGGTGGGTTCTCACGTCACGGTGGTGGAGCATTTAGTGGTAAAGATGCGACTAAGGTAGATAGATCAGGAGCATATATGGCTAGATATATCGCTAAAAACATTGTAGCTAGTGGTATCTGTGATAAAGTAGAAGTACAATTAGCTTACGCAATTGGAGTAGCGCATCCAGTATCTATTTTTGTTGAAACATTTGGTACTTCAAAAGTTGATGAAGGTGAAATTGTTAAAACAATCAAAGAAGAATTCCGTTTAACGCCAAACGGAATCATCGAAACTTTAGACTTAAGAAAACCAATCTTCAAGAAAACAGCAGCTTATGGTCACTTCGGGCGTGAAGATGTAGAATTCACTTGGGAAAGAACAGACAAAGTTGATGCATTTAAAAAATTATTAAAATAATATAAAGCGTAGAATGGAAGTTCCTATTCTACGCTTTATATTATTTTGTGAAATAAGTATATAGATATATCTGTCGTATTCAAAAAAATCTAGCTCAATTATCATTTTAATTGAAAAAATTTCTTATATGTAGTTTAATATAAATAAGGACAAAAAGTGAAAAAAATATGTACAAATTGTGGAGGTAATTATGAACCTATACGAAAAAATAGGAGAAGAAAAAATTGATGAGTTAGTTATACACATGTATGACGATATTATTCCTAATGATGATAGAATAAATATTTTGTTTAATGATGGATTTGAGAAAATAAAAGTGGAACAAAAAAAATTCTTTAGATTATTTTTAGGTGAACCAGGTCATTCAGTGTTTGCAACACCGGATCTTAGAAAAAAACATATGAAACTACCAATTTCAATAAAAGAAGCAAAATATTGGTTGGAAGATTTTGAATTAGCTTTGGATAGATTAGACATAGATCCAGCTATAAAGAAATTTGTAAGTCAAAAGATTAACTCATTAACGATGCAGATGATTAATACAATTTAATAAACTAAAGAACCTTCTTTATTGATAATTTAATTCAATAAAGAAGGTTTTTTGTTATGCGACAACTTCGTCTTCATCTGATCTAGAGAATATTTCTCTAAGTGTTTCAGGAGAAGAGGTAGAAACAAATTTTATTGATGATTTTATATTGAATAGGAATGCTTCATCTTTATGAATTCTATTAGCAGTTAGTGCTCCTTGAATACTAGTGAATAACCATTCGCTAACAGGGTTACAAACATCTTCCGGTAGATTTCTATCAAATAAACCGTCAGCAAGTAGTAAACGCCAATTTTCAAGAATATCACTACATTTTTCAGCGATTATTGGAGAAAGTTCTGCAGTCTCCATCGCTAATAATGTAAGTGAAAAACCACTACGTTTACAAGCTTTACCTTTTGATATAAAAAGATCAAAAACAGCTGTTAAATACTCCTCTAAAGTCCCTAATTTTGGAGAAATTGTTTTAAATTCTTTTTTTACATTACTGTTGATTTTATCTAATGCTTCTAGATAAATTTCATCTTTTCCTTTTGGAAAATAGTAGTATACGCTTCCCTTAGGGGCTTTAGCTTTTTTAATTATATCCTGAACACTTGTCAGAGAATAGCCCTTAGTTCAAACGTTTTGGACAGTTGTTAAAATAATGTTTTCTTTAACTTTATTGTTTAACGTCATGTCATTCACTCCCTTGTTTTATTATTATAATTTTATTATACAATTTTATGTTGTTAAAATCAATAATATATAATAAAAATTTTCTACTTAACCTGAATATATAGATACTGAATTAAAAGCAGTGTTAACGTGTAACATTCGAAATAGTTTATGATTTTAAATTTATGAAAATATAAGAATATGATGTAATAATAATTATTATTTAAAAAAATAAATTTTAAGAGATAATTTTGATATATTTTTAGCTTTTTTCTTTGCAATATTTGTATTTAAACAACTTTTATAGTAAAATATAGAATGATATTCAATAAGGAGACGGGTATGTTAAAAAAGAAAATGTTTCAACTTTGTGTTGAATTAACTAATGGAAATATGAGTTCTAAAGCTCTGAAAAAATTAACAAAATCTAATCTAAGTCGATTAATGATTCAACCTTTTGCTAAGGTATATGATATTAATACTGATGAAATTTTAGATGAAATTGATGATTTTAAAAATTTAAATGAATTTTTTATTAGAAAGTTACGCCCAGATGCTCGACCAATCAATCAAGATGAAAATTCACTTGTAAGTCCAACGGATGGTGTTATTTCTGAAGTAGGTGTTATTTCTGAAGACAGCACATTTGTTGTGAAGAATCAAGTCTATAACGTTCAAACATTGGTTGGAGATAGTGAGTTAGCTGATAAATATAAAGATGGTACATACATGATAATATATCTTAGTCCGAAGAATTATCACCGTATTCATTTCCCGATGAATTGCCAAGTAAAGGATGCTTATAGTCTTGGTAAATATTCATATCCAGTTAATAATCTTGGACTAGAATTAGGAGATAATATACTAAGTTATAACTACAGACAAGTGTATAAGTTAAGTGGGAAAATCAATTACACACTAATACCTGTAGGAGCTCAAAATGTTAACTCAATTATTCCTACATATGAGAGTATTTATGTGAAAAAAGGTGAAGAGTTAGGTTACTTTGAGTTTGGTTCAACGGTAGTATTACTGTTTGAAAAAGATAACATAATCTTAGAGGAAAACTTAGAGAATAAAGAAATCAAGATGGGAGAGAAAATAGCAACTATTTTATAGGCTATTGTGTAGAAAAAATGGTACTAAAAAGATATTTTTCACCTGATGATTTTGTAGAAAAGTATGAGTTTATTGATGTTGAGTATATGAATATGCACAGCAAAAAAGTTATTATTTCAGATTTAGATAATACCTTAATATCATGGGATAGTAAGAAAGATACTAAAGAATTGAATAAATGGCTAAAGAAGATGAAAAAAGCTGGTTTCGATATTATTGTTGTATCTAATAATACTGAAGAACGAGTTGAAGAGTTTTGTAAAAAATTAAATCTTCAATATGTTGCAGGTGCAAAGAAACCTTTAACTATAGGTTTTAAAAGAGCACTTAAAAAATTAAATAGAAAACCAGAAGAAGCGATTATTTTAGGGGATCAAGTTTTAACTGACGTATTAGGAGCAAAAAGTTTTGGAGCTATGAGTGTACTAGTTAAGCCAATTTCAAAGACAGATGCTTTTAAAACTAGAATTAATAGATTTTTTGAAGCATTGATTATCCATAATTTAACTAGAAGAAAAGCATTCCCTAAAATGAAAAAAGTGGGCTATAGATTAAAACATAAGAAAGAAAAAAATGGAGGCCATATTGAGTAATAAAGTTTATTGTATAGGTTGTGGTGTTGAAATTCAAAGTGAAGATCAAAATAAACAAGGATATTTACCAAAAAGTGTTGTAGAAAAAAGCGTTGATGGTAATCTTGTTTGTAAAAGATGTTTCAGATTGAAAAATTATAATGAAGTATCTGATGTTCAACTAGGAGCTGAGGATTTCTATCAACTTATCAAAACATTATCGAAAAAAGATGCATTAATAGTAAAAGTTGTAGATATCTTTGATTTTTCTGGAAGCTGGATTGAAGATGTGGTTGATATTGTAGGAAATAATAAAGATATTGTCCTAGTAGCTAATAAACTAGACTTATTGCCGAAATCAGTTAAACAAAACAAGGTGAAACAATGGTTGTTTAAGATGCTTAAGGCGAAAGGGATTAAAGTAAAAGATATTCTTCTAATTAGTGCAATAAAAAATCAAGGTGTTGAAGAAGCTGCTAGTCGTATAGATGAGCTTCGTAATGGTAAGGACGTATATATCGTAGGTGCGACAAATGTTGGTAAATCTACATTTATTAACAAACTTATTGAACTTACAACTGGGGATAAAAATGTTATTACAACATCTCACTTCCCTGGAACAACACTTGGAATGATTGAGATACCTTTAGATAGAGCTACTAGTATTTATGATACACCTGGTATCATATTAGATTACGATATTGCTCATTATCTAGATGCTCAAAGTTTAAAATTAGTAATGCCTAAAAAGGAGATTAAAGCTCGTGTATTTCAATTGAATGCTGAGCAAAGTCTATTCTTCGGTGGTATGGCTAGAATGGACTTTGTAGAAGGTGAGCGTCAAAGTTTCACTTTATATGCGTCTAATTTAGTAGAAATTCATCGTACAAAACTTAGTAATGCAGATGCATTATTTGAAAAACATTTAGGAACGTTATTGAAACCACCATTTGAAGATAATATTTCAATATTCAATAATCAAGTTAAGAAAAGTTTCACTATTGATAGTAGAAAGATGGACATTGTAATTTCTGGATTAGGTTGGATTACGGTTAATAGTGATAGTGGTTGTAAGATAGATATACATGTACCAGAAGAAATCGAAGTATTCGTACGTGAATCTATAATATAATATTAAGAAAAGAGGATAAGATGTTAAAAGGAAAACAAAAAAGACAATTAAGAGCATTAGCACATCACTTATCACCGATTTTCCAAGTTGGAAAATCAGGTGTGAATAGTGATATGATCCAAGGAATTAGAGATGCGTTAGAAAAACGTGAATTATTAAAAGTTAGTATTTTACAAAACTGTGAAGAAGATAAAGATGAAGTAGCAAAAATTTTATCTGAACGTACTTCATCTGAATTAGTTCAAGTGATTGGACACACAATTGTATTATACAAACAAAGCTCTAAGGAAAAGTATAGAAAAATAGAGTTGGTGAAGTAAAATGTCAATTGCACTTTATGGAGGTAGTTTTGATCCAATACATATTGGGCATTTAATTACGGCCGAAAATGCATTAGAAACTTATAATTTAGAAAAAATTATCTTTATACCATCGTATATTACACCTTTAAAAGGCCGAGAATTAGAGGCTAGTGATAAGAATAGATTTGAGATGACGAAACTAAGTACAAAAGATAATTTCAAGTTTGAAGTTAGTGATTATGAAATCTCAAATGAAGGTGTAAGTTATAGTTATAATACTGTTAAGTATTTTAGTGAATTATATAAAAATGAAAAAATCTATTTTATTATTGGAACAGATAGAGCGAAAGATTTAAAAAGATGGTATAATATAAAAGAACTATCTAAACTTGTAACATTTATTTTCGTAGCACGAGACGAAGAGGATTTGTATGAGGTAGTAAATGGAGATGTATTTTATAAATCTATAAGTTATGAGATAATGAAGTCTCCAATAATAGAGATAAGTTCTAGTTTGATTAGAGATAATTTAAAAAATAAGAAAAGTATTAAATATATGATCACTGATGAATGTAGGTCATATATAGAGGAGTTGAGTTTATATGGAATATCAAGAAATTCAAAATAGAGTAAAAGAAATATTACCAGAAAAAAGATACGAACACACTTTAAGAGTTGTGGAAGTGGCGAAACATTTAGCAGAGATTCATGGAGCAAGTGTAGAAAGAGCAGCATTAGCAGCTTTAGTTCATGATGTTTGTAAACCTATGGATGAAGTATTAATGAAAAAATATGTAATTTTACATAATTTAGATGTTAATTTATTAGATTATCCTGTAGAGGTTCTTCATGGACCAGTAGCAAGTGCATATATCGAAGAAGAATTTGGTGTTGCAGATGAGGAGGTTAAGCTTGCTGTTGCAAACCATACTTTCGGTAGAAAGCACATGACGTTATTAGAAAAAATAATCTTTATCTCTGATTATACAGATCCACAAAGAAAACACCCGCATTTAGCTGAGGTGACTGAAGTATCTCAATATGATCTTGATGAAGCGGTTAGACTTGCGGCAAAATACACATTGGTTTACTTAATTGACAATGATGAAAGAATTTATCCTTCATTATTAGAATGTTATAACTACTATAATATTAAAAATTATCGTGTTGGATTTAAAGAAAAAAATAAAGACAAAATCTTAACAGATGAAAAAACAATCACTATCAGAAATAAAAGTGAAGCTCATTTCAAGAAAGGTGATTTATTAGAAGCTACAACTTATGAAGATCCAGATACAGTTTTTGCTACATTAGAAGTTGATTTAGTTAAACCTGTGACAAGAGAAACATTAACAGAGCGTTACGCTAAATATTATGGAGTTACTCTAGATGAGTTAATCGAAAAACTTGCGAAAAGATATCCAGAAGATGACGTATTGTATGTAGTAATGTTCCATATTATAAAGAAATAAAGAAAGAGGATGAAAATGGAAGTAGAAAACTTATTAAAAATTGTTGTAGATGCATGTGACGATAAGCACGGATATGATATTGTTGCTTATGATTTAACACAAGCAGGAGTATTATATGATTATTCTGTAATCTGTCATGCACCTACAAATAGACAAGTAGAAGCAATTGCACAAGAAGTTAGAGAACAAGTATTAGAAAATGGTGGAGAAATTCATAGCACAGAAGGTCTAAGAGAAGCTAAATGGGTTCTTATGGACTTAGGAGATGTTGTAGTTAATATTATGACACGAGATGACAGAGAATACTATGAATTAGATTCATTATTTGAAAAATACCCTATCAAAGGTGTCTAATATGTATGAGAATTTAAGTATTGTTTATGATAAACTAATGGATGTCGACTACGATGCTTATAAAAATATTATTAATCAAGAATTAGAAGATAGAAAAAATCTTCTAGTTCTTGATTTAGGTTGTGGTAGTGGAACAATGCTACCAACGCTGAAAAAATATGGAGAAATATTCGCAGTAGATAATAGTGAACAAATGTTAGCGATAGCGAGTGAAAAAGTTTCTGGATGTAATTATTTTGCGATGGATTTATTAGAAATTTCATCGTTAAATATAGAATTTGATTTTATTTTAAGTGCATTTGATGTATTTAATTATTTATCAGATTTTGAGGAATTTAAATTAGGATTAAAAGAAGTATATTCATCTCTAAAAGAAGGTGGAAAATTTATTTTTGATATTCATACACCTAAAAAAATTACTGATATGTTGGAAAAACAAGTTTTTGGTTATGAAGATGAAGATATAAGTTATCTATGGTTTACATATGAAACAGAAAATTCGTTAGAGGTGGAAAGTGAGCTGTCATTCTTTATTAAAGAAAAGAATGGTTTATATAGAAAGCTTGAACAGTTTCATTCACAAAGAACTTATGAAATAAATGATGTCCTTGGAGAAATTCAAAATACTGGATTTAAAGTGAAAGATTATTTCTGTGATTTTGATAAGAATAATAAAAATTATTCTGAATCAGATCGAATAATCTTTATTTTGAAGAAATAAAATGGCAGTAGATTTCAAAAAAACACTTAAGCATTTATATGCACCTAAAAATAAACCTTGTATAGTAAATGTGGATAAGGCTAATTATATAGCAGTTAGAGGGAGTGGGGATCCCAATGATGGGGATAGTGAGTATAAGCAATCAATAAGTCTATTGTATCCTGTAGCGTATACTATAAAGATGAGTAAAAAAGGAGAATATGAAATCCCTAATTACTTTGATTTTGTGGTACCACCATTAGAAGGGTTTTGGTGGCAGGAAGGAATAGATGGTGTTGATTATAGTAATAAACGAAATTTTAAGTTTATTTCGTTAATACGTATGCCAGATTTTGTTACAAAAGAAGTATTTGAGTGGGCTATTAAGCAAGTAACGGAAAAGAAAAAAGAAGATTTCTCAAAGGTTAAATTTTTTAGCTATGATGAAGGAACTTGTGTTCAATGTATGCATATAGGACCATATGATTCAGAGCCAGAGACTGTTACTAAGATGCATGAATATATGATTTCTGAAGGTTATGAGTTAGATATAAATGAGACCAGATATCATCATGAAATTTATATTTCAGATGTGAGGAAAACAGTGCCGGAGAAACTTAAAACAGTAATAAGACATCCAATTAAGAAAAAATCTTAAACTTGATTTTAGCAATGCTAAGATCAAGTTTTTTATGAATTGACATTATATGTTTAACATAGTATTATAGTTACAGATGTAACTGAGAAAAAAGGATGAATAGAAATGGATATTAATATTTCAGAAGCTGAATGGGAAGTAATGCGAGTAGTTTGGAACAATAAAGAAACTACAAGTAAATTTGTAATAGATACTCTAGGTGAAAAAAAGTCTTGGACTCCTTCAACTATTAAAACTTTACTCTCAAGGTTAGTAGAAAAAGGATTTTTAGAAACAAGAAAACAAGGCAACAAATTTCTATATTCAGCAAAATGTGTAGAGGATGAGTGTTTAGAGATATTAACACAGAACTTTTTAGAAAGAATTTGTGAAAGAAGAACACATATTATCGTTAAGAATATAATCGAAACAGATAATTTAAGTAAAAGTAATATTGATGAAATTATAGAATTACTACAAGAAAAAAGAAAAACTGCAGCTGAAGTTATTACCTGTAAATGTCTAAAAGGACAATGTAGTTGTGCTGCAAAACATGGTTAAAAGAGGGATGTAAAATGGAAACTGGTAAACAAAAAATACTAATCACAGGAGCTTCAAGTGGCTTAGGTCGTGAATTAGCTCATCAATTCGCACAAAAAGGAAATGTGGAGTTGATATTAGTTGCCCGTAGAAAAGAAGCATTAGAAAAAGTCGCTAAAAAATGTAGTTCGTTTGAAAATGTTAAAACTAGAGTTTATAGTGTTGATATAGGTTCACAAGATCAAGTAGAAAAATTACTTTCGTCTATAAATGATATTGATATTCTCATCAATGGTGCTGGGTATGGTATTATGAAAGACTTTAGTGAATTTAGTGATGCTGAAGTAGTTAATATGTTTGATACAAATGTAATCGGAACTATTCAATTAACTACAGAAATAGCTAAGAGAATGAGAGAAAAAAAATCAGGAACAATAGTTACTATTGCTTCATTAGCTGGTAAGATTGCTACGCCAAAAAGTTCTGTATATTCAGCGACTAAATTTGCTTTAATTGGATACTTCAATTCTTTACGTTTAGAACTGAAGAAAGATAATGTTCATGTTATGACTGTGAATCCAGGGCCTGTAGCAACTAATTTTTTTAATATAGCTGACGAAGATAAGAGTTATCAGAAGGCGATGGGTGGTAAAACATTAACACCTAAACTTGTTGTTACAAAAATAATAAAAGGAATAGAAACAAAAAAACGTGAGGTAAACTTACCGTTTAAATTAGTTGTAGGTGTTAAAATTAGTCAGTTATTCCCAAGGTTAAGTGATCGAATTTTAGCGAATATGTTTAAATAACAAAGAATAAATGAAAATCAAGGTTAGAAGAATCTAATCTTGATTTTTAATTTTACTCTAATGTTTCAATTTTGGAAAAATACGTTTTTTAATCGTTATCATCGTTTCTTTCTGAATTTTATATTGAAAAACTCGTATATTTATGATATTATGTAAATTATAAATTACAAATATGAAAGTGAGAAAAAAAGTTATTATGAAGAAAAAAAATTACACTTTAGCATCAGCTACAATAGTAGGATTAGCAATTGCAACTTCAGGAGGAGCTGCTTTAGCAAATTCAGATGATACAACTCCATCGTCAGCAACAACTACACAGCCAACAGCACCAGAATCAACTAATTCAACAACTTCAGCGCCAAAAGCAGCAGCTGAAAAAGATTTAGTATTAGTTCATACTAATGATGTTCATGGGCGTATCGTAGAAGAAAAAGGTCGTGATAAAATTACATCAGTTGTTGGGGATGCAAAATTAGCTACAGTAATTGAAAATGAACGTGCTAAAAAAGATCAAACAACAGTAGTAGTAGATGCAGGAGATGCATTCCAAGGGTTACCTATTTCTAACTCAACTAAAGGGGAAGCTCGTGCAGAAATTCTAAACAAAATGAATTACGACGCTATGGCTGTAGGTAACCACGAATTTGACTTTGGTTTAGATGAAGCTAAAAAGTATAAACAAATTTTAAAATTCCCATTACTTAGCTCAAACACTTATGTAAATGGAGCACGTTTATTCGAAGCTTCAACAATTGTTGATAAAGATAAAACAGTTAAAGGTGACGAGGTTGTTGTTATTGGGGTAACAACACCAGAAACTGCTACAAAAACACACCCTAAAAATGTACAAGGGGTAACATTTAAAGACCCTATTCCAGAGGTGCTAAATGTAGTTAAAGAAATTCAAGCTAAAGCAAAAGCTACTGGTGATGATTATAAAACGTATGTTGTTTTAGCCCACCTTGGAGTAGATACAACAACTCCAAGCGAATGGAGAGGTTCTACTCTTGCTGATGAACTTTCTAAGAGTCCGTTATTAAAAGGAAAACGTGTAGTGGTAATTGATGGACACTCTCATACTGTAGAATCAAAAACATATGGAGATAATGTTACTTATAACCAAACAGGAAGCTACTTAAACAACATTGGTAAAGTTACATTGAAACCAAATAGTTTACTAGGAACACCAAGTCTAATTAAAGCTTCAGAAACTACTAATGTGACTCCAAATGCTGAAGTTAAAGAGTTAGTTGATAAAATTAAAGCGAAATACGATGCAGAAAATGCTGTTGTAGTAGTGAAAAATAGTCCAGTTGAATTAAGTGGTACTCGTGAAAATGTTCGTGTCCGTGAAACTAACTTAGGAAACGTAGTAGCTGATTCACTTTATGAGTATGGTCAAACAGGATTTAAAAATAAAGCAGATATCGCAGTAACAAACGGTGGTGGTTTACGTGAAACTATCGCTAAAGATAAACCTATTACAAAAGGTAGCGTAATTGCAGTTCTTCCATTTGGTAATACAATTTCTCAAATTAGTGTTACTGGTAAAGACGTATTAGCTATGTTTGAAAAATCTTTAGGATCTATTTTACAAGTTGACAAAGATGGTAAAACTGTTTTAGATGAAAATGGACAACCGTTATTAGAACCAAGTGGAGGTTTCTTACATGTATCAGGAGCTAAAGTATACTACGATACAAACTTACCTTCAGGTAAACGCATATTACGTGTAGAAGTTAAAAATCATGATACAGGTGCCTACGATAAATTAGATCTAGCTAAAACATACTACCTAACTACAAATGATTTCTTAGCAGCAGGTGGAGATGGATATACTATGCTAGGTGGAGCACGTGAAGAAGGACCATCTATGGACGAGGCGTTCAAAAATTATTTAGAAAAAGCAGATTTAACTAAATATGCTGTAGTAAATCCAAATTCACGTACAATTTCTGTAGATTCAAAAACTTACAAATTTGAAGAGAAAAAATCAGAACAACCTAAAGAAGATAATTCATATACTGGAAATGTAGGTTCAGGAGCTGATCAAGGAGAACAAGCAACTAAAGAAGAAGGAGTAACTTCAGGGAAAGTAGAACAAAACGGTAGTAATGAACAACGTAAAGTTGAGAATGTTGAAAACAAAGGTGAAGAAGCTAAATCAGAATCTAAAGAAACTGGTGTTAAATTACCAACTAATGCAACTAGCAAACAAGTTGTAGAAAATAGTAAAGAAAATAAACTACCTAACACTGGTATGAATACAACTAGCACAACTGCGCTAGGATTAAGCTTAATTGCTTTAGTTGGAGCTGCTGTTAGACGTAAACTTTCTGAATAATTAAGTTAATTAGATTATAAAAAAATTTAAAGAGTATGGACATTTTCTGTACTCTTTAATTTTTGATGTTCTATAGTATATGTCTATAATAATTATTAAAAGTGTATGGTAAAAAAATATTGACAAGGATTTCTTAACTTGATATACTTAAAACACAATAAAAAATTACACTTTGAAAAGAAGAGTAGTAGTTGATGTTTGCTTAGAGAGTCTCGGTAGGTGAAAGGAGATCAAAGATGATACTATGAAGATGGTCTTTTCGTGTTAGTAGTTGAATAATTAAACTATTACGGGATAGCCCGATATAGCTAATGGTATAAAAATAAGATTTAAATTTTGTTTTAGTACTTTATGAGTTAGTATTTGTGAGAATACTATAAATCAAGGTGGTAACACGTCAATAGATACGTCCTTGTAGAAGCGAATAACTTCTACAAGGACTTTTTTCTTTGTGTAATATTTGTATTGTAGGATTTTATTATTTTAGTAAATTTTGATGTTGTTAGTATTAATTAGAGAAAAAATATAAAGGAAAAATTATAATAAAAAGTGGTTAGTGAATTATTCAAAAACAATAAACATTAAAAGATTTATTTCTTCCTAAATATTATACAAGTTTTTAAAAATGAAGTTCACTTAAAAAATAACGAAAAATAATGAAATAATAATATTTTTATTAGTTTTTTCATAGTGATAATAGATATTATTAGATGGAAAAATTTTCTTAAATATGATAGAATAAAGTATTGAGAAATCAACGAGTAAATTTCTAATGAAAGAGATTAAAGGAGATTATATGATTAATAAATTAGGATGGAAAATTGGTGGAGAACAAGGTGAAGGTATTGAAAGTACAGCCGAAATATTCTCTACTGTAGTAAATACACTTGGATACCACATGTATTCTACAAGAGACTTTGCGAGTAGAATTAAAGGTGGTCACAGTAACAGTAAAATTTGTATTTCAGAAGAAAAAATAAATGTAATTGATTATAAGACAGATATTCTTATAGCATTCGACCAAGCTACACTGGATAGCTATATTCCAGAATTAGATGAAAATAGTATTATCATTGCGGATGCTAAAATTAAACCGGAAATTTCAGAAGAAATTAAAGGTTTAGTTGCGGTATTCCCAATTACAGAATTAGCTAAAGAAATTGCTAATCCTATTATTAAAAACATAATTACACTTGGAATTTGTTCTTCATTATTAGATATAGATTCAAAACTATTCTACGATATGATTGAAACAAAATTTTCTAGTAAAGGTGAAGAAGTAGTAAATATTAATATCCAAGCCTTTGATAAAGGTCGTGAAATCATGACTGAGTTCATGGATGAAAATGGTATTAAAGATAAGTATTATCTTAAAAAATTAAATCCAACTCATAGAAATATGTGGTTAATCGGTAACCATGCAGCTGGTCTTGGTGCTTTAGCAGCGGGATGTAGAATGTATGCTGGATATCCTATTACACCAGCTACAGAAATCATGGAATATTTATTTGATAAGCTTCCGTTAGTAAATGGAGCATATATTCAAACTGAAGATGAAATTGCGGCATTAGGTGTTGCTATTGGAGCTAACTTCGCGGGAGTACGTGCTATGACAGCCACATCTGGGCCTGGTATTTCACTTATGACTGAGTTCTTAGGAATGGCTGCAATGGCAGAACAACCAGTTGTTATTGTAGATGTTCAAAGGGGTGGTCCTTCTTCAGGGCTTCCAACAAAAACAGAACAATCTGATATTTTCCACGCTGTCTACGGTGGAACTGGAGATGCGTCTCGTATCGTACTAGCTCCAACATCTGTAGAAGATTGTTTCTACACTATGATAGATGCATTTAATATGGCAGAAAAATATCAAACACCAGTTATTGTTTTAATGGATCTACAATTAGGTATGAACAAAGAAACAGTTCCTAACTTTGACTTTAGTAAAGTTCAAATCGATCGTGGTAACTTATTAAAACAAGAAGAAATTACAGAAGAAGATATTATCTACTTCAAACGTTATGCAACTGATGTGTTAGTTTCAAATAGAACTATCCCTGGTCAAAAAGGTGGGATTCATAATGCGAACAGTTATGAACACTCAGTAGTTGGATTACCTTCAGAGGTGAAACGTAATACAAAACGTCAAAAAGAAAAACGTGCTAACAAGATTGAATCAGCTTTAGTTGAAAGACCATTTGTATTAAATGAATACAATGATGAAAAAGATATCTTATTAGTTGGTGTTAACTCAACTTATGGAGTACTGAATAAAGCTGCTAAACAACTAAAAGAACAAGGATTAAAAATTGATACAATGCATATTCGTCAAATTTATCCAGTTGCTCAAGCTGTTCGTGATACATTTGATAAATATAGAAAAATATATATTGTTGAACATAACCATAATAAACAATTACGTACGGTAATTGCTAGTAAGTACCATAATTCAGAAAAAATTAGTAGTTTACTAAAATATGATGGAGATATTTACTATACTCATCAACTTGTTGAACAATTACTAGAGGAGGAGAAATAGTTTGAAAGTAACATTAAAAGATTATAAAAATGATGTTAAGCCCGATTGGTGTGCCGGTTGTGGAGACTTCTCGGTACTTGCGGGTATAAATAGAGCTGTTGTTAACTTAGGGATTAAACCAGAGAACGTTGTAATCTCTGCTGGAATTGGATGTTCTGGTAAAATTAGTGGATACACAAAAGCGTATGGTGTACAAGGATTACACGGACGTTCATTACCAATTGCACAAGGTATTAAATTGGCGAACCAAGATTTAACAGTTTTTGCAATGGGTGGAGATGGTGATGGATATGCCATCGGTATAGGTCATGCTGTTCACGCTATGAAACGTAATGTTAATATGACTTACGTAGTAATGGATAACCAACTTTACGCCTTAACTAAAGGGCAAATGTCTCCTAAGTCTGATGAAGGTTTAGTAACGACTACAACTTTAGAAGGGGTAATGGAAAAACCATTATCAGCGATGAAAATTGCATTATCTTGTGAAGTAACATTCCTAGCACAAGCCTTTACTGGTGATATGAAAGAGATGATGCAGATTTTCGAAGAAGCTGTTAATCACGATGGCTTCTCACTAGTTAACGTATTTAGTCCATGTAAAACTTATAACTACAAAAATACACCGGCTTGGTATAAGGAAAACTTAACTAAACTTTCTGATATCGAAGGTTATGACAATACTAATAAATTAGAAGCGTACAGAGTATTAGAAGAGTACAATGACCTTGTAACAGGGGTAATTTATAAAAATGATAAAAAACCTCATTACGAAGATACTTTACGTAATTATAAACGAGATGAACCAATTGCTCATCAGAATTTAGAATTTAGTGAGGAATTATTTAACTCGTTATGTGATGAGTTCAGATAAGAGGTAAAATATGAAATTTAGAAAAATACTAGTTCCATTAGCAGCAGCTTATGCTGGATATCGTATTTATCAAAAAACAGAGGAACAAGAGTTAGATAATGATCATATAGATAGATGTAGAAATAAACTAATCGCATTAGGTTATGATGTAATTGATAGTTATACATTGAATCTAAAAGAAAATTCATATTTAATGTTTTATTTTGATAACGAAAATATCAAGTACGAAGTTCGATATGATAAAGAAACGGAAATAATAGAGTATATAAAAGAGGTATAAGAAAATGAGTAAATCAATAGAAAGATTCAGAGAATTAACAATGTTAGACGGGACATCAGGATTTGAAAGTGAAATTTCAAAATATTTAGAAGAAAATCTATCTAAATATGCTGATGAGATTAAGTATGATAATCTTGGTGGAATCTATGCTATTAAGAAATCAAAAAAAGAAGATGCCAAAACTGTTATGATTTCAGCGCATATGGATGAAGTTGGGTTCATTGTGACTAAGGTATTGCCAAATGGTATGCTTAAGTTTGAAACGCTTGGTGGTTTTAGAGAAGATGTTCTTTTAGCTCAAACATATACAGTAACTTCATATGAAGGAAAAAAATTCACAGGTGTAATTGGATCTATTCCTAAACACTTTACTGCAGGTGTAGCACAAAATGTAAAAATTAGTGATATGACTATTGATGTTGGTGCTGCATCAAGAGAAGAAGCGTTAGCGATGGGAATTCGTGAAGGTGCTTTTGTTACTCCAAAAACAACTTTTGAACAACTTACTGAACACAGATTTATGAGTAAGGCTGTAGATAATCGTTATGGATGTGTAATTATTACAGAAATCTTAGAAGAATTTGCAGAAAAAGAGTTAGATTTTAATTTAGTAGTATGTGCTACTGTTCAAGAAGAAGTAGGTCTACGTGGTGCAACTATTGCTGCTAATATGATTAAACCAGATGTATGTTTTGTTGTAGACTGTAGTCCAGCAAACGATATGGACGGTAAAGAAACTAGTAATGGTCGTTTAGGACAAGGCTTCTTAGTGAGATTAGTAGATAGAACTATGGTTCTTCGTGCAAATATGAGAGAAAAAATCGTAGCTCTTGCAGAAGAAAATGGAATTAAATATCAATACTTCACTTCACCAGGTGGAACAGATGCTGGTAATATTCACCAAGCTTTAAACGGAGTTCCAACTACTGTAATTGGGATTTGTGCTCGTTATATTCATACTCATAATGCGGTATTTGATATTCGTGATTATTATGCTGCTAAAGCAATATTAGGGAAACTAATTGAGACTATCGATGATAAATTCATTGAAGATGTAAGAAAATAAAAAAATGTGGATAGAAATTTTTTTCTATCCATATTTTTTTATCTTTTTCTTTTACTTCGACGAAATTGTTGAGGTTCTTCCTCATAATATCTATTGTTGTTATTCTCGTATACAGGTTCTAAAGGATCATAATCTTCTTCATATTGAACCGTATCATAATCTTCTTCGTAGTTATCATAGTAGTATTCATCTTCCATATATTCTTCTTGTATTGTCGCATGAATTTTTACTATTATTCCGAATAGAATACTATTTGCAATAAGTGAACTTCCACCGTAACTAATAAACGGCATACTAATACCGATAACTGGAATAATGCTTAGTGTTGAGAATATATTGATGAAAAATGAGAAACAAAAACTACAAATACTAAGAAGAATAAAGTAATAACTATAGTTACCTTGTTCGCATTTTTTCACTATGTTAAATAATCTTAGAATAAAGATGAAGAAGATAAATAAGAATATTGCTGCACCTATAAATCCAAAGTTCTTTGCGATTATAGAGAAAATAAAATCATTAAATTGTTCATCTATATAGTTTTTATTTTTAACGAATGTACCAGTTAAACCACCTAATTTCACCTCATTAAGAACTTGAGTAATCTGGTAAGAATAATCTAATTTATATGCTTCAGGATTTAGCCATGATAGAATACGATTTAGCTGATAAGATTTTAAACCAACTAAGCTAAGTAACCTCGGGAAGTATAAAGCAGCTAGAATAATGATTGCTAATCCAGCAATAACTACTGAATAAATCCTAAAAAGTGTTTTACCTTTGTTGCAAACTAAGAATACTAAACCTAGAAATAAAAAGATGAAAAACAATCCATTTCCTAAGTCATTTTCTTTAGCAACTAGAATAAATGGTATAGAGATTACTAAGGCTAACTTTAAGAGTTTAATTGTATCAGTATTGTCTTTAAAACTCTTTTCTTTAATAAGCATACTAACCATTGCTACAGTAGCTATTTTACCAAATTCTGAAGGTTGTAAGGTAAATATTCTAAAGTTATACCAACTACGAGCACCATTAACAATTGGGGCAAGAGTAGGTGGAACTAAAAATATTCCAACTAAAAGAACCAAAGCAAATAAATAAAATGCTATTGAAAATTTTTCGATATAAGTTATTGGTATCTTTTGCAATAGATATATTATTCCAAAACCAACAGCGTAAAAAACAAATTGTTTTAGAAATAGTGTTGGTGTTTTATTGTTGTTATATTCAGCTAATAGTATAAATAGTAAACTAGAAAAGCTAAATATAAAATAAAATATCAATATTGATAAATTTGTTTTATTTTTTATGAAATTTAACATAAGTCAACTCCTTTGATGTAATTATACAATGAAACTACTTATCTTAAAAATAAATAGTTTATATGTATATTTACTGTTTATCAAAAATATTGCATTCTAAATTTATTTATGTTAGAATGAAAGTATAAAAGAGAGAGCCGTTTGCACTGACTTTACTAATAATTTCTTAACTCACTACGTTCGTAGAAATTATAGTAGTCGTAGTATAAATTATTCGTAATATTTTTCTTCAGTCCTTGACTTTGAAAAATAAACGACTAACTTAAAAGACGGTAGCTCAGGTTAAATTTAGTTAAAAATAACCATCAACGTGCTAAAGTTAAAGATGGTTATTTTTTATTGTCTTTTTTTAATGCTGAGATACATACTCCAACTATTGTAACAATCAATAGATTTATTCCGATAATCGTCTGTATGATTTCGTAAGCTGACAATTTGCTACTCCTTTCTTCAAGATTTCGATACTTATGAGCATAAGCATCAACCCCTTTCATATTGAAGTAGCTACCATCCTTATTAGAAGATATTACATCCCTTAACTTCTCTCTCCAACTTGATTATATCAAATAAAAATTTAATAATCAATTGACAGAAGAGTTACTACAGTATGGGAATATAAAAAATTTAATAGTGTATTCAAATTTTAAAGATAATATGATAAAATGTACTTGTTATAGAGTATTACTAGGAGGAAAAAGTATGTTAAGTAAAAATACGTTAATTTTCATGCTGTGTGAGTCTATAAGTGTTGCTCAATTATTATGGATAATGTATGCCGTATAAATTAATCTTTTGATAAAGTAAAAGGAAAATTTTATGGGAAAGTTAATCTGGTAATAAAATTATTGCATTCTTATTTCACATATGCTAGAATATAAATATAAAGGAGAGAGCCGTTGTAAAGACGGTGGCTCTGATTAATTGATTATAGACATAACCATCTAACCGGCCAAAGTTTAAGATGGTTATTTTTTATTGTCTTTTTTTAATGCTGAGATACATACGCCAACTATTGTAACAATCAATAGATTTATTCCGATAATCGTCTGTATGATTTCGTATGCTGACAATTTGCTACTCCTTTTTTCAAGATTTCGATACTTATGAGCATAAGCATCAGCTCCTTTCATATTGAAGTAGCCACCATCTTTAATGAGTGTTTTTACACCTTTTAACTTCTCTCTCCAACTCGATTATATCAAATAAAAATTTAATAATCAATTATCAAAAGATTAATTTTAGGAATAGTGAGAAAATTGTAATTTATTTTCATAGCCTATTTTTAGCTTTTATGTGTTTTACCACATGTCACACTACTAAAAAATAACGATTTATGCTAAAATTATATATGTTATAAATACATGGAAGAAATAAAGAGAAAGGAACTTTTGAGATGAAATATACTCCAATGATAGAACAATATCTGAAGATAAAGAAAGATTATCAAGATGCGTTTGTATTTTACCGTCTTGGTGATTTTTATGAGATGTTCTTTGAAGATGCAACTAGAGCGTCAAAAATATTAGAAATAACCTTAACTGCTCGGGATGGAGGAGCTGAAAAAATTCCTATGTGTGGAGTCCCATTTCATTCATCGGCTACTTACATAGATACTTTAGTAAATAATGGATACAAAGTAGCTATATGCGAACAAGTTTCTGAACCTGGTCAAGGGAAAATCGTAGAGCGTAAGGTAGTTCAGGTAATCACACCAGGGACTTATATGAACTACAAAAACTATGATGAGAATAACTATCTAGGTAGTGCATATGTAAAGGATAATAATATCTACTTCGCATTTTGTGATATTATGACTGGTGATAGCCGTTGTACTGTACTAAAAACTATGGCTGACCTACAAGACGAAGTACTAAAAAATAATATTAAAGAAGTAATTAGCATAAAAGATCAAGAGTTGGATATTAGTGCTTATATTACTGAAGTTGAATTAAATAATGATATTACTAAGGAAAAAACAAGTAATATTATTGACACCAATCTACGTGTAGCATGTGATGTTCTTTTAGATTATATTGAAAAAACTCAAAATAAAGATATTTCAAGCCTTAAAGATTTTGAAGTATATTTCAAAGATAAGTTTGTTTATATGACTAACTATTCGTTAAAAAACTTAGAAGTTACTCAGAACATGGCTAATGGTGGTAAGAAAGGTTCTCTTCTTAGTATTGTAGATAAAACTTCAACAGCTGCGGGATCAAGAAAACTAAAAAAATGGTTAGAAAATCCATTGTTAGATCTTAAAGAAATTAAAAAACGTCAGGAAATCGTAGAAGATTTTACAAAACATTATTTCGAAAAAGCTGATGTTAAAACTAGTTTGAAAGAAGTATATGACCTTGAGAGGATTTCTACAAAAGTTACTTATAATATTGTAAGTCCTAAGGAATTATTGAATCTAAAGAAAACATTGGCTCAAATACCAGAAATTAAGAAATTATTATTAGGATTTGAATCTAATAAATTAAAAGATATCGCAGAGAATATCGATGAATTAACAGATTTATACGATTATCTTGAAGCAACAATCCATGAAGAAGCCGGTCAGACTGTTAAAGAAGGTAATGTAATTAAATTAGGCTTTAATGAAGAATTAGATAGTTATAAAAATGCTAGTAAAAACGGAAATAGAATTTTACTAGAAATCGAAGAACGTGAAAAAGAGAGAACCGGGGTTAAAAATCTAAAAGTTGGATACAATAAGATTTTCGGTTACTTTATCGAAGTATCTAAAGTAGGGCTTAAGACTATAGATCCAACAGAACTAGGTTATCATAGGAAACAAACTCTTTCTAACTGTGAGAGATTTGTATCTGAAGAACTGAAAAAAGTTGAAGAACATATCGTAAATTCTAAGACTAAAATTGAAGAGTTAGAATTACAATTATTCCAAGAAGTTAAGACGAAGATTCATAATTATATCGTAAGATTGCAAAGAGTTGCGAATACTTTAAGTGATATTGATGTGTTCGTTTCATTATCTGATGTAGCGGAAGAATATGGTTATGTAAAACCTGAATTTAATGATAATAATATTATTGATATTGTTGATGGTCGTCACCCGATTGTCGAAAGAAATGTGAGCGCTGATAGTTATATTAGTAATGATTGTAAAGTAGATAAAGATAATAATATCTTGCTTATTACAGGGCCTAATATGTCTGGTAAATCTACTTATATGAGACAACTTGCTCTTATTGTGATTCTTGCACAAATTGGGTCATTTGTTCCAGCGACTTCTGCGAATTTACCGATTTTCGATAAAATATTTACGAGAATAGGTGCGAGTGATGATCTTGCTGGAGGGAAATCGACGTTTATGGTTGAGATGATTGAGGCGAAGAATGCTTTAGTCGAATCTACTGCAAATTCATTATTAATTTTTGATGAAATTGGTCGTGGAACATCGACTTATGACGGTATTGCCTTAGCTCAATCAATATTAGAATATATTAATAATACTATTAAATGTAAAACATTATTCTCAACTCACTATCATGAGCTTACAAAGTTAGAAAATATTACCCAGGGAATAAAGAATATCCATGTTTCTGCAAAAGAAGATCATGGAAAACTAATTTTCTTATATAAAATTAATGAAGGACCTATCGAGAAGAGTTATGGTATTCATGTTGCTCAACTTGCCCATCTACCAGAAGACGTTATCGTAGGTGCTAATAAAATCTTAAGAGAATTAGAAAGTGGAAGCAAAGGTAGTGAGGACCTTGTTGATAATGCTAGATATAACAAAGTATTATTAAGTGATGTTTCATCACAAGAATCTGAAGAAAAATTAAGAGAAAAAATACGTCAGGAACTAGAAAAAGAATATAGTAGCAGGGTAGTTAAAGAAGATGTTATAAAAGTAGATGAAGAGTCTCTAAGATTACAGCTTCGTTCTGAATTAGAAAAAGAACTTAAAGAAGAGTTAGAGAGAACTATTAGAAAACAACTAAAAGCTGAAGAGAAATCGAAGAAAAATTATGCGAAATTACAATTGGATTTTGATGGTGATAATGAGAAGTTTGATGAAATCAAAAAGCAATTAGAAGCTGTGAACTTCTTAGAAACAACTCCAATGCAGGCGTTCAATCTTCTTTATGAATTACAGAGAAAAATAAGTGAGGATGTGAAATAAATTAAATGGGAAAAATAAATATATTATCTGCAGAATTATCAAATAAAATAGCGGCGGGAGAAGTAGTTGAAAGACCTTCTTCTGTTGTTAAAGAGCTTGTAGAAAACTCTATCGATGCAGGAAGTACTAATATTAAAGTTATAATTAAAGAATTTGGTATTCAACAAATTAGAATTATTGATAATGGTAGTGGTATTTCTAATGATGATTTAGCACGTGCTTTTTTACGCCATGCAACGAGTAAAATAAGTGCTGATTATGACTTATTCCATATAGAAACACTTGGGTTTAGAGGTGAGGCACTAGCGAGTATTTCATCTGTGAGTAAAGTAACGATAAAAAGTTGTGCAGGAGAAGCACAAGGGAAGATGCTAGTTCTTGAAGGTGGGAAAATAGTTTCAGAAGAATATTACGCTCCTATTAAGGGAACTGATTTAAGTGTAGAAAATTTATTCTACAATACACCAGCAAGGTTGAAATATCTGCGTAATCCTCATACAGAACAAGCTAACATCACTAATATTATTCATAAGTTTGCCCTATCTTATCCTAATGTAGCTTTCGAATTGCATGTAGATGGGAAGATTAGCTTTAAAACATATGGTGATGGTGATGTTCATAAGATTTTATCTAAAATCTATAATATGGGTGTCGCTAGAAACATGATTGAATTCAGTGGGAGTAACGACGATTACAAAGTATTCGGTTATATCTCTGTACCAGAAGAAACGAGAGCTAGTAAGAATTATATAAATATTTTTATCAATGGGCGTTATATTAAAAATTATGGAATTCAAAATGCTATAATCGATGCTTACGGAACGCTTTTAATGATAAATAGGTATCCATTATGTGTTATTAATATAGAAATGGACCCGATTTTATTAGATGTTAATGTGCATCCAACTAAGCAAGAAGTGAGATTATCGAAAGAAGCGGAGTTAATACGCTTAATCAAAGAAGTTATCGCTGAAAGATTAAGTAATTATACGTATATTCCACAAGGAATGAATAATGTTCTTACAAAAAAAGAAAAAGCAAAAATAGAAAAAATAAATTTTTTAGATGAACTTGATAATAAGTTTGGGGATGTTGAAGATGAGAGTATTTTCTCACGAGAGCAAAGAGGAGTTTCGGACAGTGTTCAAGATGAGAATAGTTTCTTTGAAGAATCGAAGGGACTAGGGATAAAAATAGAAGATGACAGTAGTATTTCTGATAACCAAGAAGAATCAACAAATTATATTGTTCAAGAAAATGAGTTTCTTTTTGGTGGAGATTTGTTAACTAATTTTGGTGAAGGAAAAACACCGGTACAAAGTAAAGAAAACACGTTTAATCAAAGAAGTAAAACTCAGAGAATTAAGAGTGATTTACCGGATTTAAGTTATAGTTCACATCCTCGTGATAATAGAAATAAGTTTAGTGATAAACCAACAAAAAAAGAGATAGAAAATTTCATGAATTTCTCTAAAAAAGAAGATAAGTCGAGTTATGATAATCGTGCAGGAGAAGTAGTTTCTAATGTAGTTAAAGATGATAGTCACTTTAATGAAATTAAAGATGCGAAAATTGTTCAAGATGATGATACAAAAGTTAGAACTCTACCAGACTTAAAAGTATTAGCACAAATCTTTAAAACATATATCTTATCAGAAGCGGATAATAAGTTATTTCTAATAGATCAGCACGCTGCTGCGGAAAGATACAATTATGAGAAACTGCAACGTGAATTTATAGAAAGAAAGAATTATAAAAAACAGATGTTAATACCACTTATGTTTGATTTTTCTGTAGATGAAGCTGCTGAGGTTCGTAATAATTTAGAAAAATTTGAGGAACTTGGTATTGTTTTCGAGGAATTTGGAGATAATTCTTATGTTGTTCGAGAATTTCCTGGTTGGATAGAAGAAGACGAAGAACAAATGATAAAAATTATTGTCGAGAAAGTTCTAAGAAATAACAATATAACTTTCAACGAATTAAGAAATGATGCAATTGCTATGGCAAGTTGTAAAATGTCTATAAAAGCGAATCAAGTTCTTACAGATGTCGAGATGAATAAAGTAATAAGTGATCTTTATGAATGTAAGAATCCATTTACGTGTCCACATGGACGTCCGATAATCACAAAAATGGAGAAAAAAGACTTAGAGAAAATGTTTAAACGCATAGTGTAGGAGGTAAGATGGAAAAAATACCTTTAATAGCGATAGTAGGTCCAACTGCAGTTGGGAAAACAGCATTTAGTATAGAACTTGCAAAAGAGTTCAACTGTGAAATAATTTCTATAGATAGTGTTCAAATTTATAAAAAATTTGATATAGGTTCTGCAAAAGTGAAAAAAGAAGAGATGAATGGGGTAGTTCATCATTTGATAGATGAACTAGAACCTACTGATACTTGTTCGGTCTATGATTTTCAAAAACTTGCACGTAAGAAAATAGAGGAGATAAATGGTCGAGGAAAGATGCCTTTATTAATCGGCGGAACTGGTTTTTATATGAATGCTGTTCTTAATAATTATGAGTTTACTGATTTAGAGGAAAAAACTTATGATATTAATGTTGATATGGCAAGAGAGTACCTAAAAGAAAACTATCCAGATACATATAATGCGATCGACATAGATAATCATCGTCGTGTAATTAATGCGTATAATTATGTGATGAATGAAAAGAAATCTGTAACGACAAACAACAATGGTGATACTGTTCTAGATTGTTACAATCCGTTTTTAATAGTTCTTAATACCGATAGGGAAGTCCTATATAATCGTATAAATAAGCGAGTTGAATTGATGTTTGAAGAAGGGCTTGAACAGGAAGTAAGAGGGATTATTGATGAATATGGTATGGAACTTCAAGCTCTAGGTGCGATAGGATACAAGGAGATGATTCCGTATCTTAAGGGTAATGTTTCTAAAGAAGATACTATTGCAGCTATTTCTCAGAATTCACGCCGTTATGCAAAACGTCAGTTAACATGGTTCAGGAATAAAATGGATGGAACTTGGTATGATACTGCCAATAAGGAACTATTGGCAGATGTAATAAGAGACATCAAAGAGAAATTTAATTTATAATTATATTAGTAATTGTCTAAGGCTTGAAAAGTAAATTTTCAAGCCTTTTTTTAAATTTATAAAAGATAAAATTTATTATATAATAGATTTGATTTTAGTTCTTATAAGATATATTAGAAAATTTTAAAATATTTCAAGAGTATTTCTGATTTAACTAGAGTTTTTGCTAGTTATGTGCTAAACTAGTAATACTAAAGATTCTTAGGAAATAGGAGGAGAAGATGAATTCATTTAAATATCTTAAGCCGAAGTTGTTTAGTGTGATGAAAAATTATACAAAGGAACAATGCTTAAAAGATATAATTGCTGGTTTAATAGTAGCTGTTATAGCATTACCTTTGTCGATTGCTTTGGCGATAGCATCTGGAGTGAATCCGGAACAAGGTCTTTATACTGCGATTATAGCAGGTTTTTTTATTTCGTTTTTAGGTGGGAGTAGGGTTCAGATTGGTGGACCTACGGCTGCTTTTGTCGTTATTATTTATGGGATAATAGCTGAACATGGAATTGCAGGATTAACTGTTGCTACACTTATGGCAGGAGTTATGTTAATTCTAATGGGGTTGTTTCACTTTGGTGACTTAATTAAATTTATTCCGAAAACTATCACCATCGGTTTTACACTAGGGATCGCTATGGGAATAGTAGTTGGTCAGGTGAAAGATTTTCTAGGGTTAAGTATGGGAGCAGTTCCTGCAGAGTTCATTGGAAAATTAGTAGCGTATGGACAAAATATAAAAAGTATTAGCTTTGTTACTTTGGGTATAGGTGTACTTGCTATATTAATCCAAGTATTTTGGCCAAAAGTATCTAAGAAAATACCAGGATCTTTAATTGCAATACTAGTTACAACATTTTTAGTAGCTATTTTTAAATTGCCAGTTAAAACTATTGGTGATCTATATACGATTAAAGCAGGGCTTCCTAGCTTTACAATGCCGTCAATTTCATTTTCTCTAATAAGAGAGATGATTTTACCAGCATTTACTATTGCAATATTAGCAGCTATAGAATCACTGTTATCAGCTGTAGTATCTGATGGTATGACAGGAAGTAAGCATAAATCTAATGCTGAGTTAGTAGCTCAAGGTGTAGGAAACTTTATGTCCGCACTTTTTGGAGGAATACCTGCAACAGGTGCAATTGCGAGAACGGCAGCTAATGTGAAAAATGGTGGGAGAACACCAGTAGCTGGAATGGTACACGCATTTACTTTATTATTAATACTATTATTTTTAATGCCATATGCATCGTATATACCTATGAGTTGTTTAGCGGCAATATTGATAATTGTAGGTTATAATATGAGTGGTTGGCGTATTTGTGTACGTATGGTAAAAACTGCACCGAAGAGTGATATTGCGGTATTAATTATTACTTTCTTATTAACGTTATTCTTCGACTTAGTTATTGCGATAGAGTTTGGTATGGTATTAGCAGCTTTCTTATTCTTAAAACGTATGTCAGATATTGCAGAAGTTCGACAATGGACTTATAAAGGTTCATCTGATGATGATAAGTTATCTGAGGAAGTTGATTTAAAATATGTCCCTGATAATACTATAGTTTATGAAATTTTTGGAGCGTTATTCTTCGGTGCAGCAAATGTGTTTACTAACTTTGAACATGGAGAAGGGAAAAATGTTTTAATTATAAGAATGCGTAATGTTCCAGCTATGGATATTTCGGGATTAGAAGTACTTGAAGAAATATTGGAAACTTGTAAAAAACGTGGTCTAACTTTAATATTATCTCACGTAAATGAACAACCATATCATGTTATGGAAAAAGCAGGATTCGTAGAGAAAATTGGTGCTGAAAATATATGTGAGAATATCGATGCATCTTTAGAAAGAGCGGAGAAGTTAGGTAAATAATAGATTTAAGTAAGTTTTAATTATAGTCTAAAGTTCATATAAGGTATATCAGATATAATATAAATATAACAAAACTTAATAATATTTTTTTTCATAATATATGGCTCATCGAAAGATGGGCCTTTCTCCATTTCAGGAATAGTTTTTAGTTTTTAATCAGTATAATATATTCTTTATCTAAGTATTGTATTTTAAAATAACTTTTCAAAATTTTTCAACTTTAATTTCATTTTAATTATAGTCTAAAGTTCACGTAAGGTAAGTAGGATATAATATAAACATAACAAAACTTAATAATATTTTTTTTCATAATATATGGGACTGATTATTTTATCAGTCCCTTTCTCCATTTTACATGGTATATGTGGGTAATTTTTTGTACAGGCAATGTAATATAATAAACTTAAATGGAGGTGGATATTATGAATTTAGAAATTATTTTTGAAGTATTTTCGATGATATTCTGTATTTTTTACTTGATAGTATTTGGAATATCTAGAGAGATGATAAAAAAAGAGAAAATACTTTTAACAAAGTTATCGGATGAAGAAATAGAGCATTTTAGTACTAAGAAGACAAACACGAAAATATTCTGGATGGTAAATCTAGGGACAGCTATTCTGTGTTGTATCTATCTATGTATCTCAATTATAAATAAAGGACTATTGATAGGAGTCTTTGGAGAAACATTAAATAAAGTAATAAATTCTATTATTATTGTTATTATTTTATTACCATATTTATTGGAACGTATCAATGTTATTCGTCGCTATAACAAGATAAAACAAAGGATAGAGAACAAATAGGCGTTAATATTTTTAAATATGAATTTAATAAATTTTTAAGACAATTGGTAAAATATTTATCGATTGTCTATTTTCATTAAAACTAAATTATTGACAATTGTAAACTATAGAGTTAGAATGAACTCATTAGTATTTAAAAAATTACTAATGAGTTTTTTAAAAAGATAATAGTCAAAAGATTTTACTGATTTGAAATTGCTTTTCATTGTTTATAACAGTGAAGAATAAATGTAAAAACAAAAAACACCTTTGAAGTTTTAAGATGAAGAGCATGTCTATAGTATTGTTACTGATAATAATTGTGACTTTAGGTGGGGAGTGAAAATAAGTGAATAGTCTATTAAAATACTCAAGTATGTTTTCTAGAAAAAAATATGAAAACAACTCATTATATGAGTATTATGCTAGAAAAAATGGTTTGCAAGGTAAATCGCTATTAATATTAACCTGTCTTTATTATACAAAGGATGGGATAACGCAAAATACTATTTGTGAAAAAACGTATTCTACGAAACAAGTAGTTAGTGCAGCAATGAAGACTTTTAAGGAAAAAGGCTATATTTATTTTGGGGAACAAGAAAAAGATAAGCGAGAGAAAATAGTTAGACTTACAGAAAAAGGTTACTTATATGCATCAAAAATTTTGGATCCTCTTAGAGAGGCTGAAGAGAAAGCAATAGGTCAACTTTCAAGTGAACAACAAAAACTATTTATAGAATACTATACAATCTTTAACGATAACATGAAGAAAAGTATTGAGAAACTAGTATTGGAAGGAGAAATATAAAAATGATTAAATATAACAATGTTTCATTATGCTGTTCCACAAATGGTTTAATACTTGATGGATTAAGTTTTGACATACAAGAAGGAGAATTTTTTGTTCTTGTAGGACCGAGTGGAAGTGGAAAAACAACAACTTTAAAGTTAATAAATAGATTGATAGAACAAACTGACGGTGATATTTATTTTGAAGATAAGAGGTTGAAAGATTATGATTTAAGGGAATTAAGACTTAAAACAGGCTATGTTCTTCAACAAATCGCACTATTTCCGAATCTTACGGTTGCAGAAAATATTGCGCTAATTCCAGAAATGAAAAACTTTGATAAGAAAGAAATTAAAGAAAAGACTGAGGATCTACTGAAAAAAGTAGGATTAGATCCAAAACATTATATGAATCGTCTTCCTAAGGAACTTTCTGGAGGAGAAAAACAACGTGTAGGAATACTACGTGCAATTATCGCTAATCCTAAAATTTTACTGATGGATGAACCATTTTCAGCACTAGATCCGCTTAGTAAAGTTCAGTTACAGGATTTAATTAAAACTTTGCACAATGAATATAAAATGACAACAGTTTTTGTAACTCACGATATGGATGAAGCGATGAAACTTGCTGATAGAATTTGTGTTTTAAAAGAAGGTAAAGTAGTTCAAATTGCTACACCAGAAGTATTAAAAGAAAACCCTGCGGATGACTTTGTTCGCGAATTTTTTGCAAGGGGGAATAAATAATGAATTTAGTAAGTACATTTTTAGAAAGAAAAAGTGATTGGATAACTGGTTTATATGAACATCTTCAAATTTCATTATTATCACTTATTATTGCAATTTTTATAGCAGTTCCGTTAGGAATAATTATATCAGGTAATAAGAAGACAAGTGAATGGTTTTTACAAATTACGGGTATCTTCCAAACTATTCCTTCTCTTGCATTACTTGGGTTATTCATTCCATTTATGGGGATTGGTACATTACCAGCAGTCGTTGCATTGGTAATTTATGCAATATTCCCAATACTACAAAGTACGATTACTGGATTATCGGAGATTGATCCATCATTAGAAGAAGCAGCAACAGCCTTTGGTATGACAAAACTAGAGAAGTTGAAAAAATTTAAACTTGCACTTGCTATGCCAATACTTATGAGTGGTGTGAGAACAGCGAGTATTATGATAATTGGTACAGCAACTCTTGCCGCTTTAATAGGAGCAGGAGGATTAGGTTCATTTATTTTATTAGGAATAGATAGAAATAATTCAGCGTTAATTCTAATTGGTGCTATTTCATCTGCAATACTAGCAATTCTATTTGGATTATTAATTAAGTTTTTACAAGATAAAAAACCAAAAACTATTTTAGCATCATTACTTGCGGCTGTAGTAGCTTTAACTATTAGCTTCTTCCCAATTGGAAAAATGTCTAATGATAAACTAATAATAGCTGGTAAAATAGGAGCAGAACCTGAGATATTAATAAATATGTATAAACTTTTAATAGAAGATGAGACAAATATTGATGTTGAAGTTAAACCTAATTTTGGTAAAACAAGCTTCTTATATGAGGCGTTAAAAGGTAAAAGTATTGATATTTATCCAGAATTTACAGGTACAGTTACTACAACATTATTAAAAACACCTCAGACTGTTGCTTCTAATGATCCTGACGAGGTTTATGAAGTTGCTAAAAATAAAATTTTCGAACAAGATAATCTTGTGTACCTAAAACCTACAAAATTCCAGGATACTTATGCTTTAGCTGTAACAGAAGATTTTGCAAATAAAAATAAATTAAATAATATTTCAGATATAAAATTAGTAGAAAATTCTTCAAAAGTTGGATTCTCATTGGAATTCAATGATAGAGAAGATGGTGGTATAGGACTTAAAAATCTTTATCACTTGAATCTTAATGTTAAAACTATGGAAATAGCGTTAAAATATCAAGCTATTTCGAATGGTGATGTAAATATTATCGATGTATTCTCAACGGATAGTAAAATAATAACTAATAAGCTTAAATTATTAAATGACGATAGACATTTATTCCCACCATATCAAGGGGCACCGTTATTAAGAGAAGAGACATTGAAAAAACATCCTGAACTTGAAAAAATCTTAAATAAACTTGCTGGAAAAATAACAGAAAAAGAAATGACTGAAATGAACTATAAAGTAGATATTGAAGGTAAACCTGCTTATGATGTAGCAAAAGAATATCTACAAAAAGAAGGATTAATTAAAAAATAACGTAGTATCTTAGTTTAAAATAAAAATTCTCAAGCCTTACGGTTTGAGAATTTTTTTCTTTCTAACATTTCTTTTTTATGTGATTTTTGATAAAATTATATTAGTAGATAAACTTAAAAATATAAGAAAATTCTTAAGGTGATGATTCAGGGGTTTTCTTCTGATGTTTAACTCTTTATTTCATGTTGATATGATAAGGTTTTTTTGATGTTTCGTTATAGCGTTGTTTAGAGTTAATATTGAGGTATTGAATTATTTTTTTACCCTCCAAGACTTCATTCTTGATTTTTTTTTTATTTAATTGTATTATAGAATAGTATGCTATTAAGAAAACTTTATTCTTCAAGTGACAATTTTTTTGAAAAAAGTAATTGATATTGTAAATTTTTATCGTGTTAATTACAGTAATAGAAATATATGGTAAGGTAGTAGCTAAATATTAAAAAAATAAGAAAACAAGAGGGAGGCTGACTCAAAAGTCCTAAATTTTAAAAAAAGTGTATATGATAATTCATAGATGCAGTGGTTTATTGATATCTAAATTCGCTTTATGAAAGCTTTTTAGATATCTAATAAACTGTGCGGGGGTGACTCGACAAAATCTTGTTTCTAGAAATCACGATTTTTGAGTCACTCCCATAATAAAAGATATTTATAAGTAATATATAGCAAGAAAGGTAGGTCAAAATGAAAAATGAATCATTAAGAATAGCACTAGCTTATGTCGGTGTGATAGTTGGAGCAGGTTTATCATCTGGGCAGGATATTCTACAATACTTTTTAAGCTTTGGTAGAATTGGATTGATAGGTGTTGTAGTTTTAGGAATCTTGAATATGGTTTTTGGGAAAATTATATTAACATTAGGCTCTTATTATCAAGCTAATAATCACCAAGAAGTTTTTGGAGAAATAACTACACCAATTTTAAATAAAATAATAGACTGGACTTTAATAATTTCTAATTTTGTTATAGGTTTTGTCATGATAGCTGGAGCTGGAGCGAATTTAAAGCAACAATTTGGAATACCGAATTGGGCTGGAGCGCTTCTTTGTGCGGTTATGATAGTAATTGTAGCATTTTTGGATTTTGAGAAGATAACTAGTATTTTAGGGGTTTTCACTCCGATAGTGTTTGTATTGATATTGTTAATAACAGTTTATACATTTGTAGGAAAGAGTTATGATTATGGTATGTTGGATGAAGTTTCTAAGACTATTCCATCTTCGATGCCAAATATTTGGATATCTGTAATTAACTACTTCTCTCTTTGCGTGTTAACTGGTGTGTCTATGGCATTTGTTCTAGGTGGCTCAGTCGTAAGAATAGGTGTTGCTAAAAAGGGTGGAGCTCTTGGTGGTATAATGGTAGGGGTTTTAATTCTGTTCGCAACAGCAACTCTTTTTGCTAATAGTGCCGATATAATAGATGCTGAAATACCGATATTAAAAATTGTAAAGGATATTAATCCGTGGTTGGCTGTTTTTTATGCATTAGTTATTTTTGCTTTAATATTTAATACTGCTTTTAGTTTGTTTTATGCAACAGCGAAACGTTTTTCTTCAAATGATGATAAGAAGTTGAAAATTAATATAATTATAATAGTTGTTGTTGGATATCTATGTAGTTTTGCTGGGTTCAAAGATTTAATTTCTTATGCGTATCCCGCATTAGGATATATGGGTATCGTATTATTATTTGTATTATTTTTATCATGGACAAGAAGTCATCAAGATATAGTGAAGGAAACATTTTTACGTCGTAAAATGATAAGATTAGCAATAAAAAAACATGATGATAATAGAACATTTACTAAAAAAGATCAGGCTATCTTGGATAATTTAAGTAAAGATTCTGTTGTAGAAGGAAAGTCTTTAAAAGCTGATGTAAAGGAATATGCTAAAGAAATCATTGATAGTGAATATGATGTAAAAGAATTTGCGGATAAAGAATTAGAGCTAAGAAAGAAAGATCCTAAATATAAACTTTAAGAACATGAATTCTAGATAGATAAAAATATTTTTATTTATCTAGAATTTTTTGCGTTTAACTTTGCAATTTAGGTTTAGATATAAATTTAGAGTAAATAAAAATGAAATGGTTAACGAAACTGATTTTTTGTACTAGTTAGATTTCGTTAATCTTTTCTTTCTAACATTTTCTTTTTTATGTGATTTTTGATAAAATTAAAGGTAAGAGTTTTTAGCGAGGAATGTAGAAAGTAGGTGTAAATTTGCAAGTTACAAATATAACAAAGCTCAAAGTTAAGTATAAAATAGACTTGGAAAATGGTAAACATTTTTATGTTTCTGAAGATACGATTATTAAATATGGACTTATAAAAAAAATAGATTTATCAAAAGAGCAACTAAAAGAAATTATTGCTCACGAAAGTGTTGAGAGTGCTTATAGTAAGGCAGTACATTATTTACAATTTGGTCTAAGAACTAAGCAGGACATAAGAGAATACCTTCAGAAAAAAGAGATTGCTAATAATGTTATTGATGAAGTAATTGAGAAGTTAATAGAAATTGGTTATCTGAATGATGATCATTATGTAGAAGCTGCTGTAACAGATTATTTTAATCTAAATTTAAAGGGACCATACTGGATACAAAGAAAATTATTAGAAAAAGGCTTAGATAAAGATGTTATAGATGAAAATATTGCCAAGATTTGTACAGAAGAAGCAATGATAGAAATGCTTTATAAAATTATTGAACGTGAGTATAAAGTAAGAAGAGAAACGAAAAACAAAAAAGTTCAAAAAATAACACAAAAACTTTATACAAATGGCTTTACATCTGATATAATAAGAAAGGTGTTTGACATATTTTTCGAAGACTATGAAGATGAAAATGAAGACGAAATATTAGATGAGCATTTTAGAAGGGCTTATCAAAGTTATAGTCGCAGATATGAAGGATATGCACTTAAACAAAAGCTGATTGAAAAGCTAATAAGGGATGGTTTTTCGTATTATACAGCTAAAGACTACGTAGAAAAACAAGATTTGTAAAGGAAGAATAAAATGGATAAAAGAAATGAAAGGCAAAAGAAAATAAGGAACTTTTCTATAATTGCACATATTGATCACGGGAAATCGACTCTTGCGGACAGAATTTTAGAAAAAACAAAGGCGTTAGAACAACGTGAAATGAAAGCACAACTTCTTGACTCAATGGATATTGAGCGCGAAAGAGGTATTACAATTAAACTTAATGCAGTTCAATTACAATATACTGCCAAAAATGGAGAAGAGTATATTTTTCACTTAATCGATACACCGGGACATGTAGACTTCACTTATGAAGTATCACGTTCATTAGCAGCATGTGAAGGGGCTATTTTAGTAGTTGATGCTGCTCAAGGTATCGAAGCGCAAACATTAGCTAACGTATACTTAGCATTAGACAATAATTTAGAAATTATTCCAATTATTAATAAAATCGACTTACCTGCAGCAGATCCTGAGAAGGTTAAGACTGAGATTGAAGATGTAATTGGATTACCTACAGACGATATCGTTCTAGCTTCTGCTAAGGCAGGAATTGGTATTGATGAAATCTTAGAACAAATCGTAGAATACGTTCCAGCTCCATCTGGTGATGCGGCTGAACCACTACAAGCATTAATCTTTGACTCATTATACGATGCGTATAGAGGAGTTATCGTTTCAGTACGTATTAAGAATGGTACTGTAAAAGCTGGAGATAAGATTAAGATGATGGCTACTGGTGGTGTGTTCGAGGTTACTGAGGTTGGTATTCACACACCTAAAGAAAAAATCGTTGATGAACTTACTGCAGGGGATGTAGGATTTATTTGTGCATCAATTAAAAATGTAAGTGAAACTCGTGTAGGGGATACAATCACATTAGCGAATAATCCTGCTAAAGAAGCATTACCTGGATATAGAAAATTAAATCCAATGGTATTCTGTGGATTATATCCAATCGATTCATCAAAATATAATGACTTACGTGAAGCATTAGAAAAATTAGAACTTAATGACTCTGCTTTACAATATGAAGCGGAAACTTCTCAAGCACTTGGATTCGGATTTAGATGTGGATTCTTAGGAATGTTACACATGGAAATCATTCAAGAGCGTATCGAACGTGAATTTAATATTGATATTATTGCTACTGCACCATCGGTTATTTACAAAGTTGAAAAAACTGACGGAACTCTAGTAGACGTGTCAAACCCATCAGAAATGCCAGATCCACAAAAAATCAATAAGATTACCGAGCCATTCGTTAAGGCGAGCATTATGGTACCAAATGACTATGTAGGTGCTGTTATGGATCTTTGTCAGAAGAAACGTGGTATCTTCTTAAATATGGAATATATAGATGATACAAGGGTTAATATTACTTATGATATACCTTTATCAGAAATCGTCTTTGATTTCTTCGATCAACTTAAATCTAATACAAAAGGATATGCGTCATTCGACTATGAATTAACTGGATACAAAGACAGTAACCTTGTTAAGATGGATATTCTATTAAATGGTGAACAAGTCGATGCTCTAAGCTTCATCGTTCACAGAGAATTTGCTTACCAACGTGGTAAAGTTATTGTAGAAAAACTTAAAAAACTTATTCCAAAACAACAATTCGAAATTCCTATCCAAGCTGCTATTGGAAATAAAATTATCTCTCGTGAAACTATTAAAGCGATGCGTAAAAACGTTCTTGCTAAATGTTACGGAGGGGATATTAGTAGGAAACGTAAACTATTAGAGAAACAGAAAAAAGGTAAAGAGAGAATGAAAGCTGTTGGTAGCGTAGAGGTTCCTCAAGATGCCTTCATGGCTGTTCTTAAAATGGATGAAGAATAATGAAGAGTTATCCACGCGGAGTATATATTCATATTCCATTTTGTAAGTATATTTGTTCATACTGTGATTTCAACAAGTTTTATATACAAAGACAACCTGTTGATAAGTATATAGATTGCTTAATCAAAGAAATCGAGAGTATGGAAAACATTCAAAATGTTGAAACTATTTATATCGGTGGTGGAACACCAAGTGCATTAAATGACGAGCAACTTCATCGTTTACTAACTGCATTAAGAAATAGAATTCCACAACAACTGCGTGAATTTACTTTTGAAGCTAACCCTGAGGATCTTGTTGATTCTCGGGTTGCTTTGGTAAAGGGCTACGGAGTTGATAGAATTAGCATGGGAGTTCAGACTTTTAATAACGAATTGTTAAAAATTCTTGGACGTGGACATGTTGCTGATGATGTAGATATGGCAATTGCTAATTGTAAAAAACATGGCATTGAGGATATTAATGTAGATTTAATGTTCTCACTACCGAAGCAAACTATGGATGACTTATATGACAGTATGAAGAAGGTTGCAGAATACAATATTAGTCATATTTCATGTTATTCATTGATTTTGGAACAGAAGACTAAACTTTATAATCAGGTTAGAGATAAGAAAGTTACATTGCCTTCAAATGAAACTGAAGAGAAAATGTACAATGAGGTTATTAATTTCTTAACAGAAAATGGTTATGAACAGTATGAAATCAGTAATTTTGCTCGTCCTGGTCATGAGAGTGTTCATAATAGCAGTTACTGGAAGAATATTGAATATTATGGTCTTGGAGCAGGTGCACATGGTTATATTGATGGAGTACGTTATGCTAACCAAGGAGCATTAAAATTCTATATCGACAGTATGTTAGAAAAAGGGCACGCTAGACGTGAAGAAAATACAGTAACACTTAAGGAAAGAATTGAAGAGGAAATGTTCTTAGGACTACGTCTTTTAGAAGGTGTAGATTTAGATATTTTTGAAGAAAAATATGGAAAAAGAGTAGAAGAAATATTCAAAAATGTTATTGATAAAAATATAAGAGAAGGCTACTTGGAAATTGAAGGTAATAAACTTCGATTAACTAGAAAAGGATTATTCTACGGAAATGATGTCTTCTCTGAGTTTTTATTGGATTAATAACATATTTAAATAATGAGAATGATTTTTGTGGGAGGAACTTGATTAATTTATATAAAATTATTGAGTTTCTCCCAATAATGAAAGAAAGGAGAATTATTGTGGAACGAACATATATTGAAAGATTGCTTAATAATTTGAATGCAAAGTATGGTTTCAATTTGAAATTCAGTGAGAATTTTAAAAATGCATTTTCTCATTCTTCTTATACTAATGAGAAAAGAATCGCGAAGCATTTAAATTATGAGCGTTTGGAATTTTTAGGGGATGCTGTTGTTGAACTTACAACAAGTGAATTTTTATTTAAGAAATTTTCTGAGCTTCCTGAAGGTGAACTTACTAAGCTACGTGCATCTATTGTTTGCGAAAAAACATTGGTTAAATACGCTTTGCAACTAGGTTTAGATAAATGTATCTATCTAGGAAAAGGTGAAGAAAAGATGGGTGGAAGAAGTCGAGCAGCTTTACTTGCTGATATTTTTGAATCTTTCACAGGAGCAATGTACCTAGAGTCAAATCTTGAAGTTGTAAAAACTTTCTTACATAACACGTTATTTACAGAAGTTCAAGACCTTGAATATCATAGCTTTGTAGATTATAAAACTATACTACAAGAGTACATTTCAAAAATTAAATTAGGTGAAATTGAGTATGTAGTACTTGATTCTACGGGTCCATCACATTCTAAAACTTTCACGAGTGCTGTTTTAATTGGTGGAAATCAGTATGGAAGTGGAACTGCAACGACTAAGAAAGAGTCTGAACAGCTTTCAGCCAAACAAGCATTAGAAAAACTAGGATACAAAGATATTTAAAAATAATGAAAGGAAACAAAGATGAAATTAGCAAAGGTTGAAGTTACAGGTTTTAAATCTTTTCAAAAGAAGACAACGTTTGAATTTAAAAATAACTTAATCGGTGTTGTTGGACCGAATGGTTCGGGAAAAAGTAATATAATTGATGCTATTCGTTGGGTTTTAGGGGAGCAGTCTGCTAAAAATTTACGTGGTAGTAGCATGAAAGATGTTATCTTTTCGGGGACTGAAGATGCGAAAAGAAGGAACTTTGCTGAAGTAGCAGTAACATTTTCTAACGGAGAAGATAATTGTGAAATTAAAAGACGTTTGTATAGAAATGGTGATAGTGAATATTACATTGATAATAAACGTGCTAAATTAAAAGATATTACGGATATCTATCTTGATTTTGGGATTAATAAAGAAAGTTACAGTATTATTACTCAAGGTAAGGTAGAAGATATTATTTCATCTAAACCTGTTGATCGTCGAGCTATAATAGAAGAGGCATCAGGGGTATTAAAATATAAAAATAAGAAAAAAGAAACTAATCTTAAATTAGAGAAAACAAATGATAATCTAATGAGGTTAAATGATATTTTCTCAGAAATCTCAGGTCGTTATGAAATCTTAGAAGATCAGAAAAATAAAACTCAAAAATATTTAGATTATTCGAATGAACTTGAAGAAAAAGATATTTTATTAAATGTTTACAATATTGCTGAATATCAAAAAAGACTTGCAGATTTACTACAAGTTAAACATGAGAAAGAATCTGAAAAACTTGGACTTGAAAGTAGACAAGAAGAACTTATTAAAGATTTAGAAAGCATCAAGAATAGTTTAGTTTCACTCGATAGAACTTACATGAAATATCATGATGAGGAGTTAGAATTAGTTCAAAAGAAAGAATCTCTTCAATCACAATTAAGTGTTATTGAGGAAAGAAAAAACAATAGAACACTTAGAAGTGAAAAAATTAACGATGACATTAAATATCTTGAGGAAAGAAAACAAAATCTTGAGAATAAGTTAGCAGAAAGAGAAAAACTAAATGCTGATACTAAGGGGAGAATTCAAAAGATTAACAAAGAAATATCTTCGTTAGAATCGGGTGAAGAGAGTAAACTAGAGTTAATCGAAAGAAATATAGAAGAACTAAAAGACTCTTACTATAATTTAATAAACGAAGAAACTAAACTAGAGAATAGTATAGAGTTTGCTAAGAAAAATCTTGAGAGTGTTGATGAAAATACTAAAGAGATACTTGATAGTATTGAAAGACAAAAACAAGTTTTAAGTGTAAGAGAAGAAGAATTTTCTACAGCTACAGAAGAACAAAAGGTATTAAATGAACAATTATCTAATCTTCAAAAAGAACTTGATATATTAGTTGAGAAAAATATTTTAATTAATTCAAATGGGAAAAATATTGAGGAGCAAATTCGCACAGGATATAACTTCAAGAGCAACTTGGAAAATCGTAAGAAGTTCTTAGAAGATCAAATTAATAATTTAAGCTTTTATAATATTGGAGTTAAAGAGATTCTTGCTAATAAAGATTCTCTAGCTGGTGTTCACAATAGTGTAGCAAATATTGTAGAATTTGATAACGAATATGCCGTCGCACTTGATATAGCTTTAGGGCAAGCACAACAAAATATTATCGTAGAAAATGAGAATGTAGCAAAAGAATGTATTAATCACTTAAAGAAAACTAATAAAGGTAGAGTTACATTCTTACCATTAAATAATATTAAAGCAAAAGCTATAGCGAGTGATGTTTATAGAACAGTTGTAAATGAAGAAGGATTTATTAATATAGCTGAGAATCTTATAACTGTTGATAGTGAGTATAAAAATATAATATCTCACCTATTAGGGCTTGTTATTATCGTCGATAATATGGATAATGCCAATAGAATAGCTCGTAAAATTAATTTTAGAAATAGAATTATTACCCTTGATGGGCAAATTATTAATAGTGGTGGATCTATCACAGGGGGAGCTATTAATAAAAATAACAATTCATCTATTAAACATAAAGCTGAACTTGATGAACTTTCACAAAATCTTGTTAAAATTAATGATAAGATTGAAAAATTAGATAGAGAAAAACATCAATTAGAAAATCAACAACAAGAAGTAATGAATGAAATTGGAAGTTTAAAATCGACAAAAGAAGAAGCGATTTTAAAACTTAAGCAATTAGAATTAAGTGTAAGTCATAAAACTTCTGAGATTGCTGATATTAAAGCAAATATAAAATTTAATGAGAAGAAATTATTAGAATTTAGAGACAATAAAGATGATTCAAGTAATATTATAGAATTAACTCAAAATCTTGAGGGAATTAGAGTAAAACTTAAAAAACTTGATGAAAAAATCAAAGAAGAAAGTAGTAAAAAACAAAATGCTCAAAGTGCTGAGGAATTATTCTTAGAGAAAATTGCTGAGCTTAAGATTGAAAAATCAAAATTAGAAGAAACAACTAAGCATGGTTTAGAATTAATAGAATCACTATTAGCAGATATATCAGATGTGAATGAACAGTTGACAAGATTAGAAATATCTAAAGATGCAGAGTCTTTAAGTGAGGAAGATGAGCATAAGATTCTAGAAAATAATTCTAAGATTATTACTGAGTGTAGTGAACGTTTAACAACGCTTAAGACGTTATTATCAGATCTTGATATGGAAAAAACAGGATTGTTTAAACGTGAAAAAGAAATTACGATTGCTCAACAAAGAAATAACGAAAGTCTACGTCAAAAAACTTCAGAGTTTGAAAAATTAACAGTAGAACAGACGAAGATAGAAGTTAAAATTGATGAATATCTAGAAACCCTTGTTACTAATTATAATGTAACGTATGAGAGTGTATCAAATAGATTAAATGCCGATATTATTGATGAAGTACCTTCATATAAACAAGATGTAGCAAGACTTCGTAAAGAGATTGTAGAGTTAGGTAATATTAACCTAAATGCTATAGCAGAATTCGAAGAGGTTAAAGAACGTTATGACTTCTATAATGAGCAAATTACCGACCTTGTAGAAGCGAAAGAAAAACTAGAAGAGACTATTGCAGAGATTGATAAAGAAGTAAAAGAACGCTTCTTAACAACATTTGTTCAAGTAGCAGAGAACTTCAATAAAATATTTAAAGAGTTGTTCAAGGGTGGTTATGCTGATATGACATTAGAATCACCGAATGATATATTAAATACCGGAATAGTAATCGAAGCTTCACCTCCTGGCAAAAAGCTTCAAAACCTTTCATTATTATCAGGTGGGGAGAAATCTTTAACTGCGATAAGTTTATTATTTGCGATATTACAGGTTAAAAATCCTCCATTTGTAGTGCTAGATGAGGTAGAAGCGGCGCTTGATGAAGAGAATGTTGATAGATTTGCTAAATTCTTAAAAGTTTATTCAGAGAATAATCAGTTCTTAGTTATCACACACAGACGAGGAACTATGGAAGCTATGGATACTTTATACGGAGTAACAATGCAAGAAAAAGGTATTAGTTATATCTTAGAACTAGAGTTGAAAGATGTAATAGAAAACTTTGATGATAATATAAAGTAAATGGATAAGAGAATTAAAGAAATATATATATAAATCATGAAAATATGCCTTATATTTCTCCAGATAGGAATATAGACAAATGGTTGTTAAATCCTAAACCAGTACCTAAAAGAAATATGATTAATTTAAACGATAAATTAATTGCTGGAGATATCATTCTATCATGGTTTGTTGGTTTTGGTACATTTACTACAGAATCGTGATTTCCAAAGTATTTTAAGTATACGTATGGAATTAATGCTCCAGAGAATCTAAGTAAACTTGTAAAAGAAGGTTTTATTGAAATAGAAAGTGCTTTTGCATCATTAAAGCATATTAATTCAATAATGAAGAAAAATATACTTAGACAAAAGGCGATAAAAGGTTTATCAAAACTAAAGGCAGCTGAGTTAGATGAAGTACTAAAGGAAAATTCTAGTGAAAAACTTTTAATATTAGAGGATATGTATTAACAAAAAAAGGAAAACAAGCTTTATTAAATAATCAAGAGGTTATTGATAGACATCCTAAAAAGAATATATAAAATAATTTGGAGGGCTTAGCAAATTACTAGGTCCTTTTTTTGTGAAATCATTGACCTTATTATAGATAAATTATATAATAATAATATATAAATTGAGTGGGCACTCAAAATAAGGAGTGATAAAAATGTCTAGAAAAGAAATAATATATAATAAATTTGGAAAAGTGGACGATATTTTAGAATTTGTTACAACTGATTCTAAAAAACTAAATAACGATGAAGTTCGCATTAAAGTATATTCGGTCGGATTAAATCCAGTTGATTATAAAATTTTTGAAGGTGTTAAACAACTAAGAATACTATCTTTTTTCATGAAATTAAAAAGGCCAAGTGAATGGTTTAAATCTAAGAAAGCACTCTTTCCTAGAGGAGTAGGTAGAGACTTCTCAGGGATTATTTTAGAAATTGGAAGTAATGTTTCAAATTTTTCAGTAGGAGATAAGGTTTTTGGGACTATAATTAATCCTCCAGGTTTAGGAACAAAAAAAGGTGCTTTAACAACTGAACTTTGTGTTAAAGAAAGTGAAATATATATAAAGCCAGATAATATTAGTTTTAATATGGCGTCAACAATGGGTGTTGCTTCTCTAACGGTTGGTGGTGCATTTAGAAAAGTTAATCTTCGAAGTGATGATATCGTTGTAATTTCAGCTGCCTCAGGAGGGATAGGATCAATTGCCGTTCAATATGCAGTAGCAAAAGGAGCAAAGGTACTAGGGATAGCAAGTGAAACTAGTTCGGAGTATATTAAATCATTAGGAGGAATTCCGATTTCATATAATAGGGATATAAAGAGTCAAATTTATGAATATTTAAATGAAAAAGAAAAAGTTACTAAATTTTTAGATTGTTATGGTGGAGAATATGTAAAACTTGGCTTTAATTTAGGTTTAAAAGGAAGTGATATTGGTACTTTAGTACCATCACCATATGTCATGATAAGGGGGGCAAATTTTACTGGTCCTAGACATTCTCGATATTCTGATTTTATTGAATTAGCAAAATTAGTATCTAATAATCAGGTAAAAATAAATGTGGATAATATTTATAATTTTTCACTAGCTGATGTGAAAAAAGCATATAATAAATTAGAACAGGGTCATACAAAAGGAAAACTTGTTGTAGAGATAAATAAGGAATAAAAATTAATTAATATGAAAAATTTAATAACGGAATTTAATAATAAAATAAAAGTAACCAATCTTAGTAAGAAACAGCAAATGGTATTAATAGCAAGTTTAGAACTATTCTCAGAAATAGGATTTGAAAATACAAAAACTAATGATATTGCAAAAAGAGCAAATGTGTCAGAAGGAACAGTATATAGTTTTTTTAAAACAAAAGAGGGTATATTAAACGCTATTGTATCAGAATTTATGGATGAAATAATACCAAACATTATTTTTGAATTTTCTGATAAGAATTTTATAAATAATTATAGTAGTTTTTCAGAATTTATTCATACAATTGTAAAGGATAGATTAATATTTATTCAAGAAAACTTATTACAATTAAAAATAATTTTTCAGAGAATATTAATTGATAAAGATCTCGTAAAAAAAATAGAGAAAATAGTTGTTGATGGTATACTTCAATCAATTAGTTCAATATTAAACTATTATAAGAAGAATAATATAATTATAGATTTACCAAATGAAAGAATTGTTAGATATCTTTTTTCTTTAACATTATCTTATATGATACCTCAAATGATAATAGAAGAGAATGGTGAATTAGATATAAATGAAGTTACAGATGAAATAGTTGAATTTCTAACAAGGGCATTGTTAATAGAATAAGTCAATTAAGAAAAAATGTTTGCTTTGAAAATTTTTGGGAAAATTAATGAATAAAAAATAATCCTTTCTTAATAGAATAAGAATAGATTAAATTCTAAAATAAAGAAAGGATGATTTTTACTGTATTCTTTTCAAATATAGATTAAAAATACAATATAATTAAAATAGATAAGATATATTAAAAATAATATAAAGATTATTTCAAATTTTTTTAAAGAAAATCACCTTTATTAAAGGTGGTTATTATTTTTTGTTAAAAAACCATACCAAACATATACTACGATAATGACAGCTAATAATTCACTTAGATGAATTAAAATATTCAAAACAGAAAATTCAGCTATATGATAGTAAACGCCAGTTTTTTGAAATGCTATCGCGCAAATTACTAAAGGGAAAGTAAAAGCAGAAAAGCTAGGATAGAATTTTCTTTTTAGTAAATATGGTAATTGAATCAAAACAAAAATAAATAATAATATAGTAAGTGGTACTAATACTGTAAGTATATAGTTACTTTTTTGTGTTACTCCAATCATATAACTAGCTAGTAATAATCCACCAGGTGCAGAAAATACTGTTATAGTAGGATAGTCGCCATCTTTATAATGTTTATATTTATAAACTCTATAAAGAACAAATGGTAGTAGTACTAAATAGTTAATGTATGAAAAATAGAAGTAAATTAATCCTAGTGTTTCTAAGTTGTAATTTATTGCTGTTACTGTTACAACGGCTGGTCCAACGAAGGTAATAAACCAAGTTGGATAAATATTTTTGATATGTTTTTCTTTTAAAATAAAATTATAAATTGCATAACAAACAACAAATAAATCTAGAAGAATTCCAATAATCCAAAAGGGAACACTGTAAGCACCGATAAATTTTTTTGAAAATGAACTTAAAAGCATAATACTCATCGGATAAGTTGCAAGAACTGTTGCAACAACTGGGTTTTCCATTTCTTTTTTTAAATTGTCAAATCCTAACACAAATTTAATAGTTAAAAGTACAATTATTATCAAAGATAGAAGACTAAATAATAATTGTAGTGTAGGGCTGTATGGTTGTAATAGGTTTCCTAACGCTACTGAACCAAGTGCTAAACCTGCAATTGGTGTAGGTAGATTTCTAATTGTATTCATAAATAACTCCTAATAAATTTTCTCACCTTTAATTGTAAACGATTTTACATGAAATTTCAATATAAAATCTCATATACATAAAAATGTATATGAGATTTTATAATATAGTTATTTAGCTAATCCTTCAGAAATTTTATCTAAGTTCCATTTCATCATGCTGTAGTAGCTATCTCCATTTTGTCCTGGTTCAGCGATTGAATCAGTGAAGATTTTTTCGTAAATTGGAATGTTAGTATCTTTTGATACTGTTTGCATTGGACGTTCGTCAACACTACTTTCTACGAATAGAGAAGGTACTTTAGTTTTACGTAATTTTTCAACTAGAGTTTTGATTTGATCTGGAGTTCCTTCTTCTTCAGTATTGATTTCCCAAATGTAAGCAGATGGTACGTTGTATGCTTTAGAGAAGTACTTGAAGCATCCTTCACTAGTTACGATAGTTTTTTTCTCTTTAGGAATGTTGTTGAATTTCTCTTTAGCTTCTTTGTCTAATTTAGAAAGTTTTTCTAAGTAAGTTTTAAGGTTAGCTTCGTAGAAATCTTTGTTTTTAGGATCTTTAGCTTCTAATTGCTTAGCAATGTTTTTAGCATAAATCATACCATTTTCAAGATTTAACCAAGCGTGTGGGTCTTCTTTACCTTTTTCGCTTTGACCTTCAAGGTAAATTACATCAACACCTTCACTTACAGCATAGTAATCTTTATTTTCTTCTTTTTTAGCATTTTGAACTAATTTTGTAAACCAAGCGTTACCACCAGTTTCTAAGTTGATACCGTTGTAGAAGATAAGATTAGCTTGAGATGTTTTTTTAACATCATCAGGAAGTGGCTCGTATTCATGTGGGTCTTGACCAACTGGTACGATACTGTGTAAATCAATTTTATCACCAGCGATATTTTTAGTAATATCAGCAATGATAGAGTTAGTTGCTACTACTTTTAATTTTGTAGCTTCGTTAGAATTTGAGTCTTGTTTAGCGCTAGAACAAGCAAATAATCCAACAGCTAAAGTAAAAATAAGCGCTAGAAAACTTAATTTTTTAAAACCTAATTTTTTCATATTATAGGCCTCCTTTATTATTTTTTTTGTAAGACAAAGAATAAAATAGATTTACATAACTAATAATAATCATTATCAATTAAAACCTTTTTAATAACACCTCTAAATAAACTCACTTTGGAAGTATTTTTTATTTTAATAAGTTTATTTAAAGGGATTATTATATTAATTTAGATTAGATAAAAACTAGTTTATTCTTTGTATGTTATTACCTAAATTATTTTTTTTTATGCTTAACAAAGCGTTGTTTTGGTGCAATAAAGAAACTTATTGCGAAAACAATAGCAGATGTTAAAACAATACTAGATCCAGCTGCGATATTGAAAGAATATCCTATGAATAGCCCGAGTACAGAACAACATGCTCCAATTGTAGATGATAAGAGAATCATTGTTTTTAGACTATTTGCATAAAGATATGCTGTAGCAGCAGGAGTAATTAGCATTGCTACAATTAGAATTGTACCAACACTTTGCATTGCTGTTACAGATACTAAAGTTAAAAGTATCATAAGTAAATAGTGATAGAAATTAACTTTCATTCCCATTGCTTTTGCCAATAATTCATCAAATGAAGTTAGTAATAATTCTTTGTAGAATAGTTTTATTACAAGTAATACGAAAATAGCAACTCCAATTGTAATATACATGTCTAAGTCTTGAACAGCTAAAATATTACCGAACAAGATGTGGAATAAGTCTGTAGAACTTTTTGCAACACTGATTAGGATAACACCTAAGGCTAAAAACGAACTGAATGTAATACCTATAGCGGTATCGCTTTTAATTATTGAATTACCTTTTATAAATGTTATGATAATTGACGCTAATAGTCCGAATACAATCGCACCTATAAAGAAGTCAATTCCTAATATAAATGATAGGGCGACTCCTGGAAGAACTGCGTGAGAAATAGCATCTCCCATTAAAGACATTCCCCTAAGTACAATAAAACATCCAACAGCACCCGCCACAATACCTATCACGATTGCAGTGATAAGAGCATTCTGCAAGAAATGAAAACTATAAAGACCATCTATAAATTCTTTAATCATTAGATTCACCTCCCATGAAGAATAGGTCAGTACCATATGCTTTAGTAAGGTTTTCTCTAGTAAAAGTCTCTTTCGTATCACCATAAGAAATAACTTCTTTGTTTAGTATAAGTACTTTATCAAAGTATGAATGAACTTTTCTTAAGTCGTGGTGTACAATTAAAATTGTATGTCCTTTAGAACGAAGATCTCTTAGTGTTTCCATGATAATTTCTTCACTAACAGAGTCAATACCAACAAAAGGTTCATCTAAAAATATATATTTTGCTTCTTGGACAAGACAACGAGCAATTAATACACGTTGAAATTGACCACCTGATAACTCGCTGATTTGACGATTTGAAAATTGATCTAATCCAACAAGTTTCAATGCTTCGTCTACTTTTTGCCAATCTGATTTTTTTAATTTTTTAAAAATACCGATTTTTGGATATAAACCAAGTGAAACACATTCCCTTACTTTTATTGGAAAATTGTAATCGATATTAATTTTTTGTTCAACATAAGCAACATTATTTAAATTTTCTTTAGAGATTTTATTATCTATTTTTGCACTACCTGTTGATGGTATTATGTTCAAAACAGCTTTTATTAAAGTGGATTTTCCAGCACCATTTGGTCCTATAATACCAATTATATTAGCTCCTGTAATTTCTAAGTTAACATCAGAAAGAACAGGGGTTTGGTTGTAGGAAACGTTAAGATTTTCGATTTGTATCATATCTTCCCCTCCCTCATATAATTTTTCTCTACACATTAAAGTTTACCTTAGGAAAGAAAATAAGTCAAGACAATTTTGTTGTAATTGAGAAAAAAATATGTACTTTATGAAAAAAACAGTGGAAATTAATTGTTATTTCAGAAAATGAAAATAAAAAAAACCTACCTTACAAAAAATATTGTAAGGTAGAAATAAGGGAGTAAATATGAAAAGTCTTTATTATAAGCTAGGGAGACTTATAATAAAAGAACATATTGAAGTAATATAATAATTACTTCATTTATAAGTATAACAGAAGTATATACAAAAAACAAGAGGAAAATATAATTTTCTTTAAAATAATTCAGTTATATTTTGGTAAAATATTAATAAAACTCGATTTATATAAAAAGATTAAAATTTTGATAATAGTTTATATTATTATTTATATATTAAATACAACTAATGCTATTATTATAGTAAAAAATAGTATTAAATAATTTACTGTAAAGATGTAAATATAATAGGCATTTGTAGGAGTTTTAATAACGCTAATTTGTCATTTAAGAAAAATTAATATAATATTAAGTTATTATTTTTCGCTTTAAAAACTAAAAATATAAAAAAATGTTTGAGATAATGTATAGAAAAAAGGTGGAATATTTTAATATGTAAATTGATTTTATAGGATTATTGGAATTACAGTTGTATCTTTTAAAAACACAAAATATAAAAAGAAGTTAGTTTTTAATCCTAACTTCTTTTTGTGATTTATTTTACTTCAAATTTTTCACGGACGATTTTTGCAACTTGTTCGCAATATTTATCTGTTAGTTCATCGCTACTAGCTTCTACCATTACACGAATTAAATTTTCGGTACCAGAAGCTCGTAATAAGATACGTCCATTTCCTTCTAATTCTTTTTCTACTTTTTTACATTCAGCAAGAATTTCTGCATCTTCCATAGCAGATTTTTTATCCACTACTTTAATATTGACTAGTTTTTGTGGATAAATATTAACTTCATTAGCTAGTTCTTCTAATGACTTTCCAGAAGATTTAATTATATCAGCCAGTTTAACAGCTGTAAGAATACCGTCACCAGTTGTCGCATAGTTCATAAGAATAATATGACCAGATTGTTCTCCTCCAAGTGAGTAGTCGTTATTTCTCATTTCTTCAACAACATATCTATCACCTACGGCAGTTTTTATTGATTGTAATTCATTTTCTTCTATTGCTTTGTAGAATCCAATATTACTCATTACTGTTGATACTACCATATTATCTTTCAGTTCACCTTGTTCTTTTAAATGTTTTGCTAAGATGAACATTATTTTATCACCATCGACAATATTTCCTTTTGAATCGACAGCTAAAACTCTATCACCATCACCATCGAATGCAAAACCTACATCTACATTATTTTCTTTAACAAAGTTTGCAATTGTATTGATTTTTGTTGAACCAACATTGTCGTTGATATTGATACCATTCGGGTTACATCCGATAGTTTCTATATCTGCTTCTAAATCACCGAAGATGAATGGAGCTACACCTGTTGTGGCTCCGTTAGCGCAGTCAAGAGCAATTTTAATTCCAGATAAATCTCCAGAAATAGATTGTTTTATGTGTTGAACATATTTTTGACTTAATTCATTACCGCTATAAAGTTTTCCTATTTGTTCATAACTAGCATTTTTTATTTCGTTTGAATTGTCGATTAGGTGTTCAATTTCTAATTCTTGATCGTCTGTAAGTTTGAATCCATCAGGTCCAAAAATCTTAATTCCATTGTCTTGGTATGGATTGTGAGAAGCAGAAATCATAATTCCGCTATCAGTTTCAATTGTTTTAGTAAGATATGCAATTGCTGGAGTAGGGATAGTTCCTACCGTCATAACATTAACACCAGTGCTAGTTAGTCCTGCTGTTAAAGCTTGTTCAATCATGTCACATGAAATTCTAGTATCTCTACCTATTATTACTTTTGGATGTTCTTTTTTTTCAGTAAGTAATTTACCAAGAGCTTTACCTACTTTAAAACTTAAATCGGCAGTTAGTGATTCTCCTGCGATACCACGAATACCGTCTGTTCCAAAATATTTTCTCATAAAAAAATGACTCCTTGTATTATAATCTATATGAATATTACTATATAAAGCAAAATAAGTCAAGGTCTAGGGTTGTTTTAAGCGTTTTATTAAGTAACTAATATCATGTAAAGCGTTATTTAAAAGTGAAATAATATTAAAAAACAACTCGAAAATTGATTGTAAAAAATCTTATTTTCGAGTTATTCTATTAGTTTTTATGACATATAGAGTTTTTGAATTTATGAATCTATATGGATTTTAATAATTGATATTACTATTATTTATTTAATTTCTCAATATCTTCTAGAACTTTTTTAGCTTCATCTTTTTTGTTCTTAGAATAAACATGCTTATTATATATTATTGCACTTATAGAAATCATATGAGCTGAAACTGGCGCGGCTAAGAATAAGAATCCAATTGCTAAAAAGAATTTAAATTCAAGGACGTGTAAATATCTATAGAAATAAACAAATCCAGCAATAAGTACTAATTCAACAGCAAATGAACCAGTAACACCAGCAGCATGAATTTTAGTTAGTTCATCGGGTAACCTAATGAATCCAATCACAGTTGCTAACATAGCTATAATAGAAACTAAAATTAGAAGTATAATAACAACATCTAAAATATTATTTAGTATCATCACTGAAAACCTCCTTTTTAGCTAAGAATCTAGCAGTAACTACAGTACCAACTAAACAGATAATAGCTATTATAAGTATAAGTGAAATATATGAAAAAGTTTTATAGTACATACTTACTAAAACTATTAAGCACATAAGAGGCATAGCAAGAAGGTCGCTTGCTATTAATTTATCAAAGATACTAGGCTTTTTAATGATATAAATTAGTAAGAAAAATATCATAGCAATACTAGCGAAAATCCCCAATAAAATAGAATACTCTACAATTTTATCCATCTAAATCAACCTCCAATATTGCTTTTTCAAAGCTATTTTTTATACCTTCAATTTCACCTGGAATATCATCAGTATCTAAACAGTGAATATGTAAGACTTTATTATCATGACTAACATTCACCGTAAGAGTACCAGGTGTTAAAGTAATCATGTTGGCTAAAAGAGTAATTTGCCAATCTTTTTTTACTTCAAGAGGATATTCAAAAATGACAGGATTAACATCAAGATCTTTTTTGAACATTAATTTTAAAACATTCACATCTGCTTTTAGCAATTCAACTAAAAACATTAAGATTAATTTTATCCATTTATATACATAAATGTAGTATAGTTGTTCTCCTAAAATATTTTTAACAAATGTCTTTCTGAAGATGAATAATAATACCATCCCCCAGAAAAATCCAACTGCAAAATATTCAGAATTATAACTTCCTGAAAAGAACATCCATATTACACCAACTAATATGTTAATTAAAAATTGTAGTGCCATAATTATGCTCCTTTCTTAAGTACTAAATCGATATAATGTTGAGGATTAAGTACCATTTGAATACCTTTATCGAAGACTCCATCTAATAGGTTACTGCTAACTCCAATAATTAATGCAATTGCTACGATAGCGATAAGAGGGATTTGTACACCTTTAGGAAGTGGTTTTAAAATTAAACTCTTATTTATATTATCGTAAAAGACATTTAAGAAAATTTTAATTAATGAGTAAAATACAACTAATCCAGACAAAGCAACGAGTATTGCAATAAATGTATTGTTGTTTGCTACTAATCCTTTAATTATTAAAGCTTTACCATAAAATCCGCTAAATGGTGGTACTCCTGCTAATGATAAGACAACAATAAAGTATGTCCAACCTAGAAGAGGGTATTTGTTAATTAATCCACATTTTTGAACATATTTAACACCACTAACGTAAATTATTAAGCCTACGATTATGAATAAAGCAGCTTTAAGCAGTATATCATTAACAGCGTAGAATAAAGCACCTTTAACACCAAATGTATTTAATGTAGCTGTTCCACAAACCATTACTCCTAGAGAAATTACAATGTTAAATACTACTATTTGTTTTAAATCTTTTTGGTAAATAGCCCCAATACATCCGGCTATTATAGATATAGCACCTAAGATTAATAAGTATGATTTAATGAAGTTTGACTCGTAGTAGAATAGTCCGTAAGTTCTAATGATCGAGTATAGTCCAACTTTTGTTAATAGCGCCCCAAAGATAATTGAGACAGCAATTGGAGGTGCTACATATGATCTATTCATCCAAGTGAATAGTGGGAATAAAGCACCTTTCATACAGAACACAAATATCATTACAGCACCGATAAGATATAATCCTCTACGATCTGACATAGAAGAAATTGTTTGTGATATGTATGCCATATTTAAACTACCAACAATTGTGTAAAGATAACCGATACTTATAACGAATAAACTACCAGCAAAAACGTTCATTAGTACATAACTAATAGAAGATTTAAGTTGTTCTTTATTTATACCTACTAACAATAGTAAGTAAGAAGACATAAGTAAGATTTCGTAGAAAACAAAAAGGTTAAAAATATCTCCTGTAGTGAATGCTCCATTAATACCTACCATTATTAATAAGAAACCAGGATAGAAGAAGCTAAGTTCACGTATTTTATCTATTGTTTTAAAAGAATATAATAAAGTTGCTAAAAATACTAATGATGAAGTTGTAACTAAAACACTGTTTAGTCCATCTAAAGTCAATGTAATACCAAAAGGACTAGCCCAGTTACCCATTTCTAATATTAGTATTTTATGTTTATCTACAAGATAGATGTTGTAGATTGAAAATGCTAAGACTAATAGAGTAGCTAATGTTGTTAGTAAACGTTGCATTGCTATTCTTTTTCTAAATAATACTGTTATTGCAGCAAATAGAAGGGGTATAAATATTGGAATAACAGGTAAATTACTATGCATTATTTCTCTCCTCCTTCATATTTTCAACGTCTTCAAGATCAATTACATTATCGCTTCCTTTTAGTTTGTAGTTAGCGATATAAATTGAAATTAATAAACAAGTTACTGCAAAACCAATAACAATAGCAGTAAGAATAAGTGCTGCTGGAATTGGGTCTATATAATTTTTTCCTAGTTCTGAGATAATAGGGATATCTCCATCATATAAACCACCTGCGATAAGAATAATTAGGTTAGCAGCATGTCCAAAAAGACCAACACCGATAATTATTCGCATCATACTCTTAGAAAGCATAAGGTAAACACCAAAACCAACAAGAATACCGCATAAGATAATCATATAAAATTCCATTATTTACCATCCTTTCCAAAAGCTAATATTACTGACATTAACACACCAACAACTACGAAGTAAACACCTAAGTCGAAAATCGCAGCTGTGTGTAATTCCATCTCTCCCATAATTGGAACATGGATATGAGTGAAGTGATGTTTAAAGAAATTTTTTCCAACAACAACTCCACTAAAAGCTGTTCCGATAGAGAAAAGTAAGCCGATTGCTGTTACATAAACGTAATTAATTGGAAGTAGTTTAGTAACTTTGTCTATTCCATATGTGAACATAGATAAAGCAAGAGCCATTGTACAAAGGAGTCCACCTACGAAACCACCACCTGGAAGGAAGTGCCCACCGAAGTATAAACTAAGTGAAAGTAGAAATATACAACCTGAAATAATTGCAGATAATGATTTTAAAATTACATCATTAGTTTTCATCTTTTGGTCCTCCTCTTTTAATGATTTTGAACATAGCATAAATTATTAGAGCTACCATTGTCATAACGGTGATTTCAAATAGGGTATCAAATCCCCTGAAATCGACGATAATAACATTTACTATGTTTCCTCCACCAGATGCTACAACATTGTCGAAATAAAATTGGCTGATTTCTGATGGGTTTTTGTATGCATAAGATACAAGTCCTACAATTATAAAACTAACACCAGTCAGTGTTGCAATAATTGCATTTGTAAGTTTGAAACTATTTTTTTCTACTTGTTTTGTTTTATCAGTTAATAGAATGAAAGCTATCAAGAAGATAATTGTAGAAATTGACTCGATGACGAATTGCGTCATTGCCAAATCAGGTGCTCTGAAAGTTACATATAAACCAGTCATCATAAATCCAACACCAGATGAAAGGATTATAAGTACTAATCTATTATAAACTCTTGTAAGAGCTACACAACAAAGGACAATACATAGTCCAATGAATATATTCATGTAATGAATAGTAGAGAAGTTATTTATTATCATAGGTCTACCAATTGCAAAATAACCACCGATAATAGTCGCTGATAGGCCACAGAATATATAACTCATATTTCTTCTTAGTTGATTTGTGATAAATGCATCGTGAAGTTCACCACTAACTTTATGTAATAATATACCTAAATTGTTGTATGCACCGTGAATAGATACAATGCTAGGGTTTATTGAATAAATACCATTACCACTAGCGAAAACTTTATAAATTACAAAGCTTGCGATTATAACAAAAATAGAAGTAAGGAGTTCACTTGATAGGAAACTATCGTGATGAATATGAGTTATTACCTCATTATTTGTTGTTTTTACTGCAAGAGCAGCTTGTTGAGCTGGAATTACTATATAATCTTTAATAAATGTGTTAATAATCACAAAGATTACTAGTATTATTGGAGATATAAACATACCATTTTTAGGTAAATGAAGTTTTTTATCTCCAAGTACTTTGCTATCGAAAGTACCTAGGAATGGTTTGAAAGCTAATATTAATGAATATATAGCTGTTCCTAGAGCACCGATTACAACAGCTATAACAATTATTATGTATAGCATACTAGTATTTAATAAGCCATATACAGCTGTTAAGAAATATTCTTTTGAGTAGAATCCACTTAGTGGTGGAATTCCTGCCATAGAGAATCCAGCTATTATACTTAATATAAATCCAAGAGGCATATACATTCTTACTCCCCTTAGTTGCTTAATATCTCTAGTATGGAATGAGTGATCTATTATACCAGTTATCATAAACAAGCTAGCTTTAAATGCTGCGTGGTTAATAATATGGAAACATACAGCATAAAATGCAAAAGTATAAATATAATGATTATCATTATATAGACCTAGGTTTGCAATACCAATCATAAGTGTCATCATTCCAAGCTGACTGATTGTTGAATATGCTAAAATTCCTTTCAAATCTTTTAAGAAAATTGCAGATATTGATCCTAATAACATAGTAATAGTACCAAAAACAATTAAGATATTTCCAAAAGCTGGTGTGAATGAGAATACAATTCCAATTCTAAGTAATAAATAAATACCGGCTTTAACCATTGTCGCAGAGTGAAGATAACTACTAATTGGAGTTGGAGCAGCCATTGCATCAGGTAACCAAATATGAAATGGAAATTGAGCTGATTTAGTGAATGCACCAAATAAAATAAGAATCATAGCGATAATATATTTACTGTTGTAACCATGATTATTAGTAAAGTCAATTATTTCACTAACGTTAAAACTACCAGTGATACTATTAAGAATGAAGATACCTGCTAACATTAATACGCCACCAAAAACAGTAATTATTAATGATTTTAAAGCACCCTTTCTTGAAGCATCATTTTCATGCCAATAACTAATAAGTAGGAAAGAAGATACAGAAGTCAACTCCCAAAACATGTACATACTAAGCATATTATCAGATAATACTACTCCTAGCATTGCTGACATGAATATTAATAGAAATATGTAAAATTTATGTAGTTTTTCATCTGAAATACTCATATAGTAACATGAATATAAGATTACTAAGGTACCAATTCCTGTAATTAGTAATGAGAAAAGAAGTGATAAACCGTCAAGATTAAGGTTAATATCAAGTCCTGCATTAGAAACAAATGCTAATTTTTTATATATTGTCCCACCTGAATAGATATATTTTATATTTGATACAAAATATCCAAACAGAATTAATGGTACAATTATAACAAATTTTCCAGTATGAATATTTTTGAAGTTTTTCCTTAAAAAAGGTATGAAAAACATCGCAATTACTGGGAAAAAGACAGCTAATTGTAACATAAAAAAACCTCTTTCTAATTTATTTTTTATAACATTAATTATATAACAAAATTGATTAAATTACTATTAATATCCAATTTTTATCTAATTATTTTTCAATAAATATTGTTGTATATAACAAAACACCATTAATAATTCTTTAATAAGCTGTAAAAATATGTGTTAATTATTTTTCAAAAAGAATAAATATTATTATATTTTTAGCGAAGTTGATATTTATATATATTTACTATATGTTATGAAATTATTGATGAAAACATCATGTAAGAGTTATTGTTTTCAGAATATTTGTTGAAAAATATAGATAATTATTTTTCTAATATAACTTGTTTAAGATAAGAAAAAAAGGTATAATAAAGTTATTAATATATTTACAGGGGGACTAACTGATGTCACATAAACAAACACCACATATTAAACCAAATGGAGTAGAGATCGCAGAAACGATTCTTTTACCAGGAGATCCTTTAAGAGCGAAATTTATTGCTGAAACTTTCTTAGAAGATGCCGTTTGTTTTAATGAAGTGCGTGGTATGCTAGGATATACTGGAACATACAAAGGTAAAAAGATTTCTGTAATGGGAACTGGTATGGGACCAGCTAGTATCGGTATTTATTCTTATGAATTAATTCATACATTTGGAGTGAAAAACTTAATTAGAATTGGAACTTGTGGAGCATTACAACCAGAAGTAAAATTATACGACGTAATCTTAGGAATGGGATCTTCTACAAATTCAAATTACATGCACCAATACAATATTCCAGGAAACTATAGCTTAACAGCTTCATTTGATCTATTATTAAAAGCATACAATAAAGCTCAAGAAATGGGACAACAAGTACACGTTGGAAATATTTTATGTAGTGAGATTTTCTATAATGCTGATGAAAAAGCTATGGAAAACTGGATTAAAATGGGAGTTTTAGCTGTTGAAATGGAAAGTGCTGCATTATACGCTAACGCTACTGCAGCAGGAGTTAATGCTTTAACAATCTTAACAGTAAGTGACTCTTTAGTAACAGGAGAAGAAACTACTCCTGAAGAAAGACAAACAGCATTTACTAAAATGATGGAAATTGCTTTAGGTCTAGCATAAAATTAAAATTTAAGAGATAATTTAGAGGTAATATTATATGAGTAACTATCAAGAACTATATGAAAAATGGTTAAACAGTTCAGCTTTAACTGAAGAAGAAAAACTTCAATTAAAAAACATAGCTGATGATGAAGTAGAAAAAGAAGATAGATTTTATAAAGAATTAGAATTCGGAACTGCGGGATTACGTGGTAAAGTAGGTATGGGTTCAAATAGAATGAATAGATTCATTATCGCTCGTGCTACAAAAGCGTTAGCGCAAACTATTATCGACAATGGATTACAAGAAAAAGGTATTGCTATTGCACACGATCCACGTCTTTTTTCAAAAGAATTTGCTAAACTAGCAGCATTAGTAATGGCTAGTAACGGAGTTAAAGCATACTTATTCGAAGATTTACGTCCAACTCCAGAATTATCATTTGCAGTTCGTTACTTAGGAACAGCTAGTGGTATTAACATTACAGCAAGTCATAATCCTAAAGAATATAATGGATATAAAGTATACTGGCAAGAAGGATCTCAAATTAAATCTGACATAAGCGATAAAGTTTTAGAATACATTAACTCAATGGATATCTTTGACAACTATGTTACTTTAACAGAAGAAGAAGCTCAAGAAAAAGGATTACTAGTTTACATTGGTCAAGAAATTGATGAAGAATTCTATAGAGAATCTTTAAATTGTGCAATTAATGATGAAAATATTGATAAAGACATTTCTGTAGTTTATACTCCATTAAATGGGGCGGGGTACAAAGCTGTAACAACAGTTCTTGCCCGTCGTGGATTCAAAAATGTTCATGTTGTTGAAGAACAAAAAGATCCAGATGGAACTTTCCCAACAATTGAATATCCAAACCCAGAAGATACTGCAGCATTTGAATATGGTGAAAGATTAGCTAAAGAAGTTAATGCAGATGTAATCATCGCGACTGACCCTGACTGTGACCGTCTTGCTGTAGAAGTAATTCACAATGGTGAAGTAGTTTCTCTAAATGGTAACCAAGCTGGAGCGGTATTAGTACAATATGTTATTGAAAATCTTGCTAAACAAAATAAACTTCCTGAAAACCCAGTATTAGTTAAATCTATCGTAACTTCTAAAATGGTTGAACCACTTTGTAAAGAATACGGAGTAGAAGTAATTGACGTTCTAACTGGATTCAAAAACATCTGTGCATTGCCAAATGAATGGGATATTACAGGTGAGAAAAACTATGTAATGGGATATGAAGAAAGTATCGGATACAACGTTGGTACATTCTTACGTGATAAAGATGGTGTAACAATCGCTATGTTATTAGTAGAAGCTGCAGCATTCTACAAGGCACAAGGTAAAACATTAGTTGACGTACTTGACGGATTCTATGAAAAATATGGGTACTACTTAGATAAAACTATCTCAATAGTTTTAGAAGGTGCAGCAGGTGCTCAAAGAATTAAACGTATGATGGAAAAATATCGTGAAATCTTTGCTCGTGAAATTGCTGGAAGTGAAGTAGTAGCTATTACTGACTATCTAGTACAAAAAGAAAAAACTGTAGCTACTGGAGAAGAAAAAGATATCGAAATTGAAAAAACTGATGCTGTTAAATTCAGCTATTCAGACGAATCTTGGTATACTTTACGTCCAAGTGGAACAGAACCAAAAGTAAAACTTTATATCTATGTTAAAGATGCAGATAAGAAAGTTGCAGAAGAAAAATTAGTTAAATTTGAAGAAAAAGTATTAGAATTACTTTACTCAATTGATTAATAATAAGAAAAAAGGAAGTGAGAAAAAATCTCACTTCCTTTTTT